>JAUHVS010000731.1 GCA_030424955.1 bacterium
TCTACTACTGAGCCGAGACGGGCACCCGCGGACCGGGGTCCGATGAGGCGCCAGGCATTGAAGGACGTGTGAGATGCAGAGCAACGACCCCCGCAAGGGCCACAAGGCCAACGAGACGGCGCCCGCGCCCAAGGCGCGCCGGCCCTACAGCAAGCCCGCGTTCGTGACCTCGCTCGCCTTCGAGCGCGGCTCGCTGGCGTGCGGCTCCAACCTGATGAACGCCGGGCCGCCCTTCGGAAGCTGCGCCCTGCAGTCCTGACGCGGTGCCCTTCGCCCTCGCCCTTGGGGGCGTGGCCCTGACGGTTGACCCCGAGGGGCCCTGTGACTGGCCAGCGGATCTGCTGGCCTACCGCGCCCCAGGGCCTGCGAGCGCCGGGGCGAGCCTCTCCCCCGTGTCCGCCCGGCTGACGCTCCACGCGCGCCCGGGCTGGCGCAACCCCCGGCTGTCTTGGGAATCGGTTCAATCTGCTGGGGTGGTGGCCTCACCCGCGATAACCTCACCTATAGGTCAGGTTGAGACAGCGGCAGCGGCCGGCGGGTCTGACCCGGCGGGGCGCTACGATCGGCTCGACCTGGCCTTCGACGCGCACGGCGAGGCCGACTTCGCGGCCCAGGTCGATGGCAGCGACGGATCGCTGGAGGCGGCCGTTCAGCTCGCCCTGTGCCGGCGGCTGCTCCCCGTGGGGGGCGTGCTGGTGCACGCGTCGGCGGGGGTGGACGCCCAGGGCGTCGCCTGGCTGGTGCCGGGGCCCTCGGGGGCTGGCAAGAGCACGACGGCCCGCGAGGCGGGCTACGCGCGGGTGCTGGCCGACGAGATGGTGGTGGTGCGCCGGGTGGGTGAGCGGTTCTGGGTGTGGCCCACGCCGTTCTGGAGCCTGGGCCGTCAGGCGCCGCTGACCTTCGAGCCGGCGCCCCTGGGGGTGCTGGCTCGGCCGGTGAAGGCGAGCGCGCCGTCGGCTGAGCCCTTGGATCGGGCGGCCGCCGCCGCCTGGTTGATGCGCGCGGTCGCCTGGTATGGCGACGCCGCCACGGAGCGGGCCGACGTGTTTGCGCTGGCCTGCGAGATCGCGACGGCCACCCCGCGGTGCGTCGCGCTGTCCTTTGCACGGGAGGGGTCATGGCTGACTGCGGTCCAACACCCAAGCTAGGCACGTTCCTGGACCACGCCTTCGAGAAGGCGATCCCGCTGCACGTGCACTGGGATCTGACCTGGCGCTGTGACCACAAGTGCGTGCACTGCTACCTCACCGACCGGCGGCAGCCCGAGCTCACCCTCGACGAGATGGCGCGCATCCTCGATGAGCTGGTGGAGGTCGGGGTGATGGGCCTGCTGGTGAGCGGCGGCGACCCCTTCCTGCGCCCCGACGCGGTGGACTTCCTGAAGCTGGCGCGGGCCCGCGACTTCGACGTGAAGATCAACACCCACGGCAACTTCATCGACGACGCGCTGGCCGACGAGCTGGCCGCCCTGGGCCTCGCCCGGGTGAGCCTGTCGGTCTACAGCGTGGACGCCGCCGAGCATGAGGCGGTGACGCTGATCCCCGGCAGCCACCAGAAGACCCTGGACGCCGCCCGGCGGCTGGTCGCCCGCGGCGTGGCGGTGCAGTTCAAGACGCCGGTGATGGTGCACAACCGCTCGGGCTGGTTCGGCGTGGGCGAGCTGGCCCGCGAGATCGGCGCGGTGTGGGAGCTGGACGCGAGCATCGTCAACGACGATCAGCTCGACTTCGGGCTGTGCAGCATCGGGGTGCACTTCACCGATCGCATGCTGGCGATGATGAAGGGCATGGAGCCCCGCCGCGCGGACGTGCACAGCCTGGCGAGCATGCCCGACTCGCCCAGCGAGGCCCGCACCTGCTCCGCCGGCACCGTGAGCGCCTACGTGAGCCCCGACGGGCGGCTGTTCCCGTGCATCAACTGGCGCGATCCCATCGGCAGCCTGCGCGAGCACAGCTTCCGGTCGCTGTGGTACGAGAGCGACAAGATCGCCGAGCAGCGCGAGATCCGCCGCGCCAGCTACCTGAGCAAGGGCTGCGGCGGCTGCGCCTTCCACGGCAAGTGTGGCTACTGCCCCGGCATCAGCCACGCCGAGACGGGCGATCCCGGCCAGCGCAGCCCGTATGTGTGCGAGCGCACCCACATGACCATGGCGGCGCTGGAGCACATGAACCGGCTCAATGAGCGCGGCGAGCCCGTGCCCGCCCCGGGGTCCCCCGAGGCGGAGGCCCTGTTCGACGGCCCGCCCACCTTCGCGGAGCGGCAGCTCAACGCCCGGCGTCAGGGGCTGGCGAAGCCGGCGGACGCGCTGCCCATCGGCCTGCTGCAGATCCACGAGCCCCGGCGCTGAGCGCCCCCGAGGGCCGGCCTGTGCCTCCCCCAGCCCAACCACCCCCCGAGGCAAGCGCCGCTGCCCAGCAGGCCGCCGCCGCCGATCTGGCGGTGGCCCAGCTTGAGGCGGGCCACCCTGTGACGGTGGTGGCCCGCGGCGGGAGCATGCGCCCCCTCATCCGCGACGGAGACGCCCTGCGCCTCGCCCCCTGCGACGGGGCGGTGCCGGTCGGCGCGGTGGTGCTGCTGCGCGGGCCCGACGGCGGGTTTGGGGTCATCCACCGGGTCATCGCGCGCTGGGGCGGGCGGCTGTGGGTGAAGGGCGACGCGCTGCCGCAGCCCGACGGGTGGTTCCCGCCCGCGGCGGTGCTGGCGCAGGTGGTCGCCGTGCGCCGGGGGGGCCGCCAGTGGGCGCCGGCGCGGCGGCGGGGGGTGCTGATCTCGTTGAGTTTGGGCCTGCTACGGGGCCGGCTCCCACGGCAGCCGCGGCGCTGAGGGCGGGGGCGGCACCGGCCACGGCGCGTGGATCTCGACCACGCCGTCCAGGGTGGGCTGGCCCTGGGTGAGCGCCCGGTAGCTCGGCACCGCCCAGCGGGCCTGCAGGGGGCGGCTCGGCCAGGGCGCGAAGTCATCGGCGATGGGCCAGCGGTAGGCTGTGAGCCCCTCGGGGGTGGCCACGAGCCCAGCGTGCCCGGGCCGGCGGCCGCACAGGCCCTCGGCGTCGTAGGCGAACACCACCACCGCCGGGCTGAGGGCCTCGACCGCCGCGCGGAAGCCGTCGCCGGTGGGCGGCCACGACACCAACACAACGTCCGCCGCCAGCTCGGCGCCCGCGGCCCCGCCAGCCACCGCCTGCGCCGACGCCACCACCCGGCGCACCCCCGGCGGCGTCGGGCCGTTGCCGTTGGGGTCCACCAGAGTGACGTGCAGGCCCTGGGCCGCCAGCAGGGCGCTGAAGAGGCCGTTGC
>JAUHVS010000732.1 GCA_030424955.1 bacterium
TGTCACTGACGATTCTACGCGGGTTGTCTAGGACGCCTCACAGCAGCGCCTATTTCAGGCCTAGCAGGCCCCTAGCAGGCCCCTAGCAGGCCCCCCCGAGAGAGCCTTACGCCGGAACCACTGGCTCCGCCAGCCGTACCCCGCGCTCGCGGAGCAGCTCCGCAGCCTCGACGATCGCCGGCCAGTCGACGAAGAGCCGGCCGAGGTCGCCGACGAGTCGTCGAGTCCGCAGGAGCGCCCGCTCGGGGTCCCCCTCGGCGATGAGGAACTCCCGCGGGATCATCGAGTCCGGTCCCTCGAGGGAGGCCGCGCACTGATCGATGTGGGCCGAGACATCCGCAGCCCAGACCGCCGGCCGCCGCCCGTAGCGGCGGAGGAGCCCGCAGAGGTGCTCGAGATAGCGGCTCTTCTGCTCCCACACCCGACGCTGCAAGAATCCGCGCAGCTCGCCGACGGGCGAGCGGGCGAGATCGATGAGCCCGCGGCCGAGCGCGAACCAGGTGGGCTCGGCCAGTAGCTCGGGGCGGCGGCGGGCCAGCACGGCCAGCGCATCACTGACCAGGCCCGGGCTGAGCCCGAAGCGATCGGTGAGCAGGGCGCGGAAGGCCTCGCTGCCCCGGATACGCCGCATCGAACGGCCGATCCGGGTGTCACGGGCGTACTGGCCGTCGCGCACGGTGAGCACCTCGTCCTGCCCGATTCGCACGGCCCGCAGGCCCGACAGGAACGGCCCGTAGTCGGTCTGGCTGTAGTGGGCGGCCACGATGGGCGCGAAGTCGGCGTAGTCACGCGGCGTGGGGTCGACCACGTACACAGTCTTCAGGGTCCCGTCGGGCAGTGTCCGCTGCAGCGTGGGCCCGGCGGGGGCGGCTGGGTCGAACTGGAAGCGCCAGCCCCGGAAGGCCTGCGTCTGCACGGGCCCGTCGAGATCCCAAGGCTGCAGGTACGGGTGGCCGTTGCCCACGTCGCACAGGAAGCGGCGGCCCTCGGCGTGTGCAACGCATACGAAGTGGTCGCCCGGCGCTCCGACCGTGGCCGCCGCAAGGTGGGCGTCGAACCCCACCGATCGCAGCAACGCGGCGAACGGCGGCGTCGTGCGGTCGCAGTTGCCCCCCACGCCCTCGATGGCCGCGTCGATCACCTCAGGCAAGGCCGGCAGGCGGCGGGGCCGGCCGTCGTTGGCGAGTACCAGGAGGTTGTGAAACGGAACATTCATGAGGTGCGCCGACTGCAGGCGAGTCAGTCCTTGGGCATCATGGTTGAACGACGGTGAGCCAATGCGCTGCAAGTAGCCCCCCAAACGGCGGGAGTCGAGGTGTTTCACGGCATCCTCCGCGGCTGCAGATCGGCCGCGTGGGCGCCGACCCCGAACCGGGACACCCAGCGGGCGTGATCCGCTGCGTGGGTGAGGGGGACCTGCCCGTCCCGTTCGAAGAGGCGGCGGCGCCACTCGGGCTCCGGGGGCACGACAGCAACAACGTGCTCCGCCGGCGTCAACTCACCCAGGTCCTCTGGGTCCAGATAGGCGGCGGTCACGAAGAGGCGGCGGTCGTCCGAGGGCCGCTGGTGCTCAACCGCGCGCAGGGCCCGGGCGACATGCCGCTTCGCGGTGCGCACCCCAAGATCGGCCCCGTCGCGCCAAAAGAAGACCTCGTCAATGTCCAAGACACGGTCCGCGGTCCCGGCCCTTCGCTGTGCCCAGGTGGTCTTGCCGGCCCCGGGCGGACCCAGTACCCAGACAAGTCGGGGCGGCGGGCCGGGGTCGACCCCGAACAGCCGCCCTGTGCGGGCGCGGTAGGCGTGTGCGTCGCAGGCACTCAATCGCGGCCCCTGGGCCGTCATCCAGGTGCGGTGCGCTTGGCGGTGCCGAGGCCCGGGCGAGGTCAGTCGCGGGCCACTGTGCGAGTGATAGATCACCAAGGGTGCCTCGATGCGTCCGTAGTTCAGCCGCGCCTCGGCGGCCCGGATGGCCAGGTCCATGTCCTCGCCGCAAGACAGCAACTCGTCGAACCCACCCAGGGCCAGGAAGGCGTCCCGCCGGATGGCCAGATTTGCGCCCCGGAGGCCCTGGTTGCGCACCAACCAGTCCCTGACTTCCAGGCGATCAGGCGGCAACTTCTCGGGCGACCGATGCCCGTGCCGGTCGATCTTCTCGAACCTGGTGAGCACTAGGTCGTGCTGCCTGAGCCGGGCGTCGGCGGCCTTTACGTAGGTCGGGTCCCACTCGTCGTCATCATCGAGGAAGAGCAGTGCGTCCGCGTCGGCATGCCGAGCGCCCAGGTTTCGCGCCAACCCTGGGCCACCGTGGGGTCCGCCAGCGATGACGGTCGCCCCGGGGGCTTCGACCGGCGCCTGCCCGTCGTTGACCACAATGACTTGATCGGGACGACGATTCTGCCGCCGGACGCTCGCCAGCGCCCGGGCCAGCATGGCGGGGCGGTCGCAGGTGGGGATGATGGCCGCGAGCTTCATCGCGTCACCGCACGCACGGCGTCGGCGACGGCCTGGGCGCCGTTTGGTCCCAGGGCGTTCAGCCACTCACGCTGACGATGGACCCGCGCGCCCGGATCGCGCAGGCACGCCGTGATCTGCCGGTCGACCTCATGGGTCACGCCTGCCCAGGCAGCGTCGTTCAGTGAGGCGAGGGCGCCAAGGACGGCGGCGGTCCCGTCTGCCTCGAGCATCAACGCCTCTGCCGAGAAGCTGGGGCACAGGGCCGTCAGTGTCAGACGCTCGGGCGCGAGCCCAGCCCGAACATAGTCCATCAGGTGGAAGACCTGGGTCAGGTTTTGGGGCGGCAGCCAGGCCACCGGCACCCCGGCGCGGAACGCCTCCAAGGGCGCGTTCAGGCCGGGGGCGGTGAGCAACACGGACGCCCCCTCAAGGCGGGCCAGGTACTCCGGCTGGGGGAGCGTCACCGGGCGAGCCCGCACGCGGGGCTCCACCGACGCGGCCGCTGCCGAACCCATCGCCACGTCAACCACCGGCAGGTCGCGCCGGTGTGCGATGTCATCGATCAGGTCGACGATCCGCTGAGGGTAGGTGGTGTTCTCCCCCGGTTTCAGATCGGGCGACGAGGCACCGCCTACGTTGACCAACAGGGGCGCCAGCGGTGTTGGCGTGGCCGCAACCTCCAGCAGAATGGGTCCGATGCGTTGGGCATGGGGCAGCGGTAGGGCGGCCAACCGTTCGTCGACCCCCGGGTAGTTCTCGATCAGATAGGCGTCTGCCCGTTCCATCGCGGGCGTCGCTCGGCGCTTCATCCAATACAAAGCGTCCACAAAGACCAAAGGGAC
>JAUHVS010000733.1 GCA_030424955.1 bacterium
GGCCCGCGTCGGCGGCGGCCACTGCGGCGGTGGCCTCGGCCAGCATGGCCTCGGGCTCGGTGCAGTCGAGGGTCACGAGGGGCTGGCCGGCCGTCACGGTGTCGCCGGCCTGCACGTGCATGGTCTTGATGCGCGCGCTGAGCCGCGGCGCCACGCTGACGCGGGTGCCCTCGATGGTGCCGCTGCCCCCGGACGGGGCCTCGGCCACAGCCCGCTGCTTGCCAAGCTGCCACCAGAGCACGCCGCCCAGGCCCACCACCAACACCACGAACGCGATCGCAAAGCGCTTCATCGGGAGACTCCATCGACGCGCAGGCGGTCGGCCCACGCGCGGGCCGCGTCGAAGTGGGCCTTGGCCACGCCCAGCCGGGCGGCGTCCAGGCCGTCTTCGGCGCGTTGTTGATCCAATCGGGTGGTGGTGCCGGCGCCCAGGGCGGCGCGGGCGGCCGCCAGGTAGGTCTGGGCGGCCTGCACCCGGGCCTGGGCGGCGGTGACCGTCGTGCGGGCGGCCGCGAGCCGGGCGTCGGCCTCGGCGCGGCTGGCCTCGGCCTGGGCCGCGGCGGCGTCCGCGCCGGCCTCCAGGCCCTGCCGCTGCAGATCAAGCTGGCGCACGTGCCGCCGGCGCTGGTCGCCGTCGAACAGCGGCAACACCAGCCGCGCGCCCACCTGCCACGTCAGCCCGCTCTCGGTCTCGACGAAGGTGCGCGGATCGGCCCAGCCGCCGCTGGCCTGCAGGTCAAGGGTGGGCCAGAAGGTGGCGTCCACCGCGTCGCGCTGCAGGGCCGTGGCCTGCGCTGCCGCCCGGGCGGCCGCCACCGTGGGGGGCACAGCCGCCTCAGCCTGAGGCGCAGCGCCCGCCAGCGCGTCCAGGGGATCGCGCGGCTCGACGGGCTCGCCCACCAGCACCGCCAGCGTGGCCCGCGCCTGCACCTGGCCGGCCTGGGCCTCGGCCCGGCGCGCCTGCAGATCCGCCAGCCGGCTGTGGGCGGCCGCCACGCCGACGGCCGCGCCCATGCCAGCGGCCTCGCGGGCCTTGGCGTCGGTCACCGCCTGCGTGGCCGTAGCGATGCCCTGGTCGGTCACCTGCACCAGCGCGTCGAACCACGCGGCGGCCGCATAGCTCTGGCGCACGGCCCACGCGAGGTCGGCGTCCCGCCCGCGGGCGTCGTGCTCGGCGGCGCGCACCCCGGCCTCGGCCGCGGCCTGCAGCGCCGATCGCGCGCCCCCCAGGTCGAGGGCGCGCCAGCCCACCTCCAGGCTGAGCGACGCGGTGTGGCGCTGGCCTAGCTCGCGGTCGATCACCAGCGGCCCGGCGGCCCCGGGTGGGGTGATCCCCGTGTCGATGACGAGCGAGGGCAGGGGCCCCCGGGCGGCCACCGATCCCACGGCCTGCACCCGCGGCAGCCATGCGCTGCCGGCGCGGTCCACGCCCGCCTGCGCGGCGTCCACGGCCAGGGTGCCGGCCCGGTGGGCGGGGTGGTGCCGCAGCGCCCGCTCCACGGCGTCGTCCAGCCCCAAGGGCGACTGGGCGAGCGCCAGGGCGGGCAGCAGCAAGAGTGTGATTGGACAAGCGAGCATCGAAACCTCCACGGGACGGGGCTTGAGCAACCGCCGTGCCAGCCGCGGGCGCCCGTGCAATCAGGCGATCGGGCGCTCGCACTGTCTGGCGACCCGACAGGGGGTGTCGGGTTCCTGTACAGTCGGCGGCCGGCGCGGCCCGATCGGCGGGGCGCCCCAGGTGGCCGTGGGTTTGCAGTGCGCCCCCGGCGGAGGTGCCCATGGACCCACGCCAGAGCTTGGACGCGCGCGCCATCGCGTCGCTGTCGGATGTAGAGCGCGCCCTGCTGCGGCTGCGCTGGGGCGCCCTGCTGCTGCTCCCGGCCGTGGGCGGCCTGGTGGCCCTCGCGGGCGACGGCGGCTGGCGGCTGTGGGTGGTGGGGGTGGCGGCCGCCTTCATCGCAGGCCTGGCCCTGAGCGATCGCGGCGGGCCCATGTCGGCGGCGCGCTTCGCGCGGGTGGTGGCGGCGGTGTTTGTGCTGCACACCGCGCTGATCACCATCACGGGTGGCGTCGAGTCGCCCATGCTCCCGGTGTTCGTGCCCGTCGCGGTGGTGCTGGCGGTGCTGCTGGGCCAGCGCCGGCTCATCGCAGCGCTGGTGATGCTGCCGACGGCGGTGGTGTTGGGCCTGCTGGCCCTGCGCTGGGCCGGGGTGGACCTGGGCGTCCCGCGGCTGCTGCGCACCGAGCCGATCCCCTTTGATCCCGTGTATGTGACCCTCACCGCCCTGGCCATCGTGGCCTTCATGGTGGTGGGCGCCAGCATTGGCCTGGTGCTGCGGGCCCGGCTGGATCGCGCGGCGGCTGACCTGGCCGAGGCCCGCGCCGAGACCCTGGACGCCCTGGCTACCCGCAACCGCGAGCTTGCCAGCCTGTCGGGGTCGCTGGCCCATGAACTCAAGAACCCGCTGGCCGCCATCCAGAGCCTGTCGGGCCTGGTGGCGCGCAAGCTCGACGCCGGCAGCCGCGAGGCCGACCAGATGCGGGTGCTCATCGGTGAGGTGCACCGCCTGGGGGACATCCTCGACGAGTTCCTCAACCTGTCGCGCCCCGCCGAGGGGCTCAACACCGGGCCCGTGACCGCCCACGATCTGCTCGATGGGGTCGCGCGGCTGTACGAGGCGGCGGCCCGCGAGGCGGGTGTGCGGATCGACGTTGCCGCTGGCGCCGCGCTCAGCCTGCGCTGCGACCCCCGCAAGGTGCGCCAGGTGCTGGTCAACCTGGTGCAGAACGCCCTGCGGGTCAGCCCGCCCGGCGGGGTCATCGCCCTGCGGGCCGAGGCCCCCGACGCCGACCACGTCAGCCTCTACGTGCGCGACCAGGGCCCCGGCCTGGCGCTGCCCGCCGAGCGCCTGTTCGAGAGCGGCGTCACCACCTCGGCCGAGGGCAGCGGCCTGGGCCTCACCGTGGCCCGCGCCATCGCCCGCCAGCACGGCGGCACCCTGCACCTCGTCGAGCCCGCGGACGGCGGCGTCGAGGCGGCCCTCACCCTGCCCGTGGAGCCCAGATGATCCCCCGCATCCTGGTGGTCGATGACGAGCCGGCCCTGCGCTACACCCTGCGCGCCCTGTTCGAGGAGGAGGGCTGGACCGTCGAGGAGGCCGCCGACGGCCAGGCCGCGCTCGACCGGCTGCAGGCCGAGGGCCCACCCGTCGATCTGGTGGTCAGCGATCTGCGCATGCCGCGGCTCGACGGCCTGGGGCTGCTGGACGCGGTGCGGGCGCTGGCGG
>JAUHVS010000734.1 GCA_030424955.1 bacterium
GTGGTGGTTCGCACTCCTGATGGGCGTGCCACTCATCGTGATCGGACTGCCGATCTGGTGGCTCTGCCACCGCTGGAATCGGCGCTCGAACGCCGGGTCGGTCTCGATGAATCGGCGGTACTCGTCGAAGGTCGTCGCGCCGCCGGTGACGCCGACGCGGCCGATCGCGTAGAGGAAGCCGCGGCTCGCGTCGGCCGCCGCCGCGATGCGCTCGTCGGAGCTCGTCGGCGCGACGAAGAAGATCGGGTCATCCATGGTCGCTAGACTGTGCGCCATGAGTGACGTGCTCAGTCAAGAAGAGCTGGACGCCCTGTTCGCTGCCATGGGCCGCCGGTCGCCGTCGACGGCGCCCGCGCCGGTCGTCGCGTCGCCGGGCGAGGGCCAGCCCGCCCTGGCGGCCGGCCGGCTCACCGCGCACGTCCCCTTGGAAGCGCTCGCCGAGCTGGGGCGGGCGCGGCTCAGCCTGCAGGACATCGCCGCGTGGCGTCCGGGCGTGCAGGTGCTCCTCGACCGGCCGCTCGCGACGCGCCTCAACCTGACGGTCGGCGGGCAGGTGGTGGCGCGCGGACAGGCCGTGGCGGTCGACGAACACTACGGGGTCACCATCGAGCTGGGGCCGCGGGCCTAGCGGGCCTCTGAAGGGGCGGCCCCGTCACCGCCGGGAGCCGCCGAGGTTGACGCGACTGCCTGCTCGGCGCCGCGGGGCATGGTGTCGGGTGCTGCGGCCTGACCGCCGAGGCCTGGCTTGCGCCGGCTCGGTCCGCGGATTTCTCCGCCGCGGGGTTTGTGCGGAGCGGGCAGCCTTCGGGTCTGTGTGACCCCGAAACCCACGATTGACGACATGTAGGATAGGCCGCTACGTTGTGGGTGCTTCTTGTGCCCCGGTGGAGGTCTGCGATGCTGCGTCTTCTTGTTCTGCTCACTGCGCTCGCGTCAGCGCTGCCGGCACACGCGGACGGTCGACTGGCCGACCTGGAGCACCGCCTCGCGCGGCTCGAAGCGGCGCTCGCGGAGCGCCCCAAGGATCCGGGCGCGTACCGCCTGCCGGACACCCTCACGTTCTGCGGGCAGCCGGTGGCGCTGGACGACCCCTGGGTGCGGGAGCGCCTTGAGAAGGAGCTCCTGCTGGTGCTGGGGGACAGGGCGCAGGTGGCGCTGTGGACCAAGCGCGCGCGCCGGATCTTCCCGGTGGTCGAGCGCGAGGCGAAGGCCCTCGGGACCTGTGACGAGCTCAAGTACCTGGCGGTGGTCGAGAGCGGCCTGCGCCCAGCGGTGACCAGCCGCGCGTCCGCCAAGGGCTACTGGCAGTTCATGGCCCCGACGGCACGCCAGTACGGGCTCGACGTGGGGCGCACCTGGGATGAGCGCGCCGACGTGCACGAGGCCACGCGGGCGGGCTTGGGCTACCTCAAGGATCTGCACGAGCGCTTCGGGGACTGGCCGTCGGCCATGGCGGCCTACAACACCGGGCCTGGGCGCCTGTCGCGGGCCCGCGAGGCCCAGGGCATGACGGACTTCTGGTCCCTCGACCTGTACACCGAGGCCGAGCGCTACGTGCCGCGGGTCATCGCCGTGAAGGCGGTCATGTCGGACCTGAAGCGCTACGGCTTCGCCCTCGACGTCGAGGACGGCTGGGCCCCGCGCCCCGTCGGCTTTGTGAAGGTCGAGATCCCGAACGGCGCCCAGATCGAGGTGGCCGACGCGGTCAAGGCCGCGGGGCTCTCACTGCGCACGTTCAAGCTGCTGAACCCGGAGCTGGGGGACGACAAGCTGCCCGATGGGCGCGAGGTCACCTTCGAGGTGCCCCAGGGCAAGGAGCGGGCCTTGCGCGACTGGCTGCAGGGGCGCATCCGCGACACCCGCACGGTAGCCCACGCAGGGCGCAAGGCGAAGCGGAAGGCATCGCGCAAGCGGACCCGTAGCCGCAGCAAGCGGCCGGCCGCTGTGGCGTCGCGAGATGAAGCCGGCGCGGCCCGCAGCAAGCGCTCGAAGAGCAAGCGATCGGCCCGCAAGCCGAAGGCGAGCAGCCGCTACTACCGCGTGCGCGCCGGCGACAGCCTGTGGGACATCGCGCAGAAGCAGAACGTCTCGGTGTCTGAGCTGCGGCGCTGGAACAAGATGGGCCGCCGCTCGGTCATCACGCCGGGCCAGCGCCTCGTGGTCCGCGCCCGCCGCTGACGGGGGCTTGACGGGGCGGACGGCCCCGGCCCTGCGCGGCGGCATCACCAGCCCGCGACGAACGACGGCCTGTCCAGGCCGCAGACGCCTGCCCGAACCGCCCGCCGTCTCCGCCACTGCCCGGCGACCGCTCGGCCGCGACAGACGGGAGCGCGCGGCCTGCGGGGGGGTCGACAGCCCGTTGACGCCCCGATGGAAAAGACCCAGGGCATCGAGTAGGCTGTCCCTCCGGATCGTCCCGCGGGAGTGCCCTTTGGCCAACAAGCAGTCCATTCGGGTGGTGGCCGCCGAGATCGAGCGCGAAGGCCGCTTCTTGATCACGCAGCGTCGGCCCACCGCGGTGCTCCCCCTGCTGTGGGAGGTTCCGAGCGGCAAGGTCGAGCCAGGCGAGACCGATGAGGACGCGCTGCGGCGAGAGATCGCCTGGCGGATGAACGTGCAGATCGAGGTCGGCAAGCTGTCGATGTTCTTGAAGCACGACTACGAGGACTACGACCTCGACTTCTGCGTCTATCGGTGCCGCCTGCTGGGCGACGCGCCGATTGAGCAGCGTCGCATCCATGACTTTCGCTGGGTGACGCCGCTCGAGATGGACGGCTACGAGTTTCCGCCGGCGGACGCCCGGACGGTGGCGCGGCTGCTGAGCGCGCGGGACCAGACGGCCGCGCCAGGGCACGTGCCGCCCGAGTCCACCTGAGGCAGCGCCCCGGCGGGGGCGCGACCCGGCCACCCGATGTCAAACAAGACCTGAGCCCCGCCGAGCACCTGCTCAGCGGGAGACCCCTCAGCCGACGGCGACGAGCTGGTCGCTACCGTCGAAGGCGTACCCGTCCGGCAGGTTGCCTTCGAGGGCTTCGCGGCGGTCGCTCAGGTCGGCCCCGAGGCTGATGAGCGCCTCGGCCGCGGTGCGCGTGATCCGGCCGCTCGCCTCAGGGTCCTCCAGGACCTCGATGAGCTGAGCGACGGCGTCGGCGTGGAACGGGTGGCCGACCGCCACGTGCTGCTGCAGCAGGCCGATGACCTTCACCCGCACCTGATCGTCGTGATCCATGGCGTAGGGGGCGATGGTGGGCAGCACCCGCTCGTCGTCCGGATAGTCGCCCA
>JAUHVS010000735.1 GCA_030424955.1 bacterium
CGCGCGCACCTCGACGGGCAGATCGCTGATGCAGGGGGTGCCCACGGCCATCCCGGCGCCCACCGGCTCGATGAAGCGCAGCACGCTCGAGCCCCCCACGCCATCGTCCACCAGGGTGATGGCGACGGTCTCGGCGTCGCGGCCCCCGCGGTCGTCCACCACGGTGAAGGTCACGTTGTAGGTCTTGGAGCGCTCGCCCCCCAGCGCGGTGATGCGGGGGGTCCACTTGAACTGCGCCAGCCCATCGGTGATGACCGTCAGCTCGGGCGCGCCACCGCTGTTCGGCGGCAGGGGCGGATCGAGGGTGAAGGTGTAGGTGCGGGGATCGCCATCGGGATCCTCGGCCGACACGCTCAGCGCGTTCTGCTGATTGATGACGAAGGTCTGGTCATCGATCGGCGCGAGCGTCGGCGCACGGTTCTCTTGCTCGGCGCACCCCATCGCGAGCGCCGCGGCCAACGCGAGCGCCATGGCCGTCGCCGCGGCGACGCCCCCCCCGACCTGACGCCGGTGCATGCTTCCCATGACTCCTCCTGTCCCGCGCGGGGGCCGAGGCCCACGACGCGCGCCGACTATACCCGGGGCAGCCGGACCGCAGACAACCCGGCGCGGCCGAGGGCGCTCAGCGTGGTGTGTCCCCAGGGCGAGCGGCCCCCCGCCGCTCACGCACGTGCCGGGTATCACTCCCGCGCGCCCGTCGCTACACTCCCGGCATGCGCAGCTCCTCGTTGATGACCGCGGCCCTGCTCTGCATCGCCTGCAGTGGCCCCGCGCCCGCCGTGCCGCCCGCCCAGCCCGTGACCGACGAGTGCCAGGTGCTGGATCCGCCCAGCGCGACCCAGGCGGCCGCCCAGCCCGCCTCGATGGCGCCCGCAGGCAAGCCCGCCAAGAAGGGCCTGGCGGGGCTGCTCCCCGGCGCAGGCGTCGCGCGCGGCCCGCTGAAGCTCGGCCAGATCCTCAGCCTGCACACGCCCCCCAGCGACGTGCAGTGGCGGGCCCTGCCCCCCAGCGCGGATGCCGCCCTCGCGACCATCGCCCAGGACGCCACCGAGGCGCCCACCACCCGGGCGAGGGCGATCTCGGGGCTGGCGGTGCGGGGATCGGACGGCGCGCCCGGGGTCCTCAAGGGCCTGTTGCTCACCGAGGGTGAGCCCGCCGTACAGCGGGCCGCTGCCCGCGCCCTGGCGGACCGGTTCATCGAGCCTGAGGGTGGCGAGGTGATGGCCGCGCTGTCCGCGGCCGCTGCGAGCGACGCCCCGCGGCTGCGCGAGGCGGTGATCAAGGCCGTGGCACCCCACGCCGCACAGCCAGCGGTCGAGCGGCTGCTGAAAGCGCGGCTGGCGGTCGAGACCGAGCCGCTGATCCGCGAGGCCATCGAGCAAGCCCTGACGCCCGCGACCCCCGAGTAAACCTGCGCGGCCCTTGAGCCGACAACGCGACCCACCAAGACCCCGAGCCCCCACTGGAGGCCCCCATGCCGATCATTGAGCACGTCCACGCCCGCGAGATCCTCGACAGCCGCGGCAACCCCACCGTCGAGGTCGACGTCGTCCTCGAGTCCGGCGCGCAGGGCCGGTTCGCCGTGCCCTCCGGCGCCTCGACCGGCGAGCACGAGGCCCTGGAGCTGCGCGACGGCGACGGCACCCGCTACCTCGGCAAGGGCGTCCTGAAGGCCGTTGAGAACATCAACGCCATCATCGCGCCGGCCATCGAGGGCATGGACGCCACCGACCAGCGCGGCCTCGACGCCCGCCTGCTCGGCATCGACGGCACGGCCAACAAGGGCAACCTGGGCGCCAACGCCACCCTGGGGGTCAGCCTGGCCGTGGCGCGCGCGGCGGCCGATCACTACGGCATGCCCTTCGAGCGCTACCTCGGCGGCGCCGCGGCGCACGTGCTGCCCACGCCCATGATGAACATCATCAACGGCGGCTCCCACGCCGATAACAACGTGGACTTCCAGGAGTTCATGATCATGCCGGTGGGGGCGAGCAGCTTCCGCGAGGCGCTGCGCATGGGCGCCGAGATCTTCCACACCCTGAAGAAGGTGCTGAAGGGCAAGGGCCTCAACACGGCCGTCGGCGACGAGGGCGGCTTCGCGCCCAACCTCGAGAGCAACGCGCAGGCCCTGGACGTCATCCTCGAGGCCATCACCCAGGCCGGCTACACCCCCGGCGAGGACGTGATGCTGGCCCTCGACGTGGCCAGCAGCGAGTTCTACCGCGACGGCGCCTACCACCTGGCGGGCGAGGGCCGCACCCTCAGCAGCGCCGAGCTGGTGGACTTCTACGCCGAGCTCTGTGACCGCTACCCGATCGTCAGCATCGAGGACGGCATGTACGAGGACGACTGGGACGGCTGGAAGGCCCTCACCGACCGCCTGGGCAGCCGGGTGCAGCTGGTGGGCGACGACCTGTTCGTCACCAACGTCGAGCGGCTCGCCCGCGGCATCGACGAGGGCATCGCCAACAGCATCCTGATCAAGGTCAACCAGATCGGCACGCTGACCGAGACCCTGGACTGCATCGAGCTGGCGCACCGGGCGGGCTACACCGCCGTCATCAGCCACCGCAGCGGCGAGACCGCCGACAGCACCATCGCCGACCTGGCCGTGGCCACGAACGCCGGGCAGATCAAGACCGGCTCGCTGTCCCGCTCCGACCGCATCGCCAAGTACAACCAGCTGCTGCGCATCGAAGAGAGCCTGGGCGACACCGCCGGCTGGCGCGGCCGCGGCGCCCTGGCCCGCTGACGCCCACCAGCGCTGGCGCCCGGCAGGCCATGGACGATCGGTCCCCTGCCAGGCCCCCGCGCTGGCTTCCGCCCACCCCGCCTTTCCGGTAGGCTGACCGCCATCTCGTGCCCCCGCGCGGAGGCCCCATGGCAGCGCCCCTCGACCCACAGCCCTTGGACCCCCTCGGGGGTATCCGCGAGGCCGCCGCCGGCTGGTCCGGCGCGCCCGTTCTCGACGACGCCCTGTCGGCGGTGGGGCCCCTGCTGGGGCGGAGCTTCTTCCTCGACCAGCCGAACATCATTGGCATGGGCGTGGTGCCGTGGGACGCCGTGGCCCTGGCGACGGGCGCCACGCCGCCCAACCCCATCGCCCGGGCCCGCCGCATGGTGGGCCGGGGCCCGCTGGACGATCTGCTGGCCGAAGAGGACGAGCCCGACCAGCGCCCCGACGATCCGGGCGCGCTGGCGCGCGGTGCCGATCTGGTGGACGCCGTGCAGCGCCTGGACGCGGCGCGGCAGGCCCTGCCAGACGGCGCGCCGGATCGGG
>JAUHVS010000736.1 GCA_030424955.1 bacterium
CGTCGGGCAGGGCGGTGGCCTCTGCGCCGCTGCCGCCCTCGCCCTCACCCGCCACCGGCTCGACCGGCTCCGGGGGGTTGGCGTTGAACAGGTTCCGCTCGTTGATGACCCGCGCCCAGGACGCGCCGTCGACCCCGTTGGCGTCGACCCGCACCGTGGTCTTGTCGACCTTCGGGTGGGTGGGGAGGCCGACGATCTTCTCGGCGAGCAGGTTGTTGAGCACCCGAGCGCCCAGGAGCGCGATCACCGTCAGCAGCAGGAGGTTGACGATCCAGAAGTACCGTCGGGCGATCGATTCCATCGGTCCGGGGCCTCTCCAGGGCGGTGCGCCGGTGTGGGCGCGACAGGTCGCGGGGTCCCACTGCGGGACCCGGCCAGCCAGTGCTTTACAAGATGCATGCCACGGCGAGCAAGCCCCGCGACTCTCTTTGTCCTCAATGGTTTGGGCGCTCGCGCCGATTCCGAGCGGGGCCGCCTTTGCCAAATTGTCAGGCTGGCGCGCAGAGACTCCGGCGCCCCTGCCAAATTGTCATTCCGGTGGGTCCAGCTTGCGATAGATGGTGCGCGTGGCGATGCCCAGGAGCTGCGCCGCCCGGCGCTTGTCGCCGCTGGTGAAGCGCAGGGTCTCGCGGATGACGCGGCGCTCGATCTCCTCCAGCGGCGTGCCCATGGGCAGGGTGAGCACCTGCGCGTCCCGCGCCTCGCCGATGATGTTCTCGGGCAGGTCATCGACGTCGAGCACGGGGTTGCGTGACAGCACCACGGCCCGCTCGATGGTGTTCTCGAGCTCTCGCACGTTGCCGGGCCAGGAGTAGTCCACGAGGCGCTCCAGCGCCTTGGCAGACAGCCCCGCGATGGGCTTCGCGTTCTTCTCGGCGTAGGCACGCACGAAGTGGTCGGCCAGCAGCGGGACGTCACCGCTGCGGGCGCGCAGCGGGGGGAGGGTGATGGGGATCACGTTCAGGCGGTAGTAGAGGTCTTCGCGGAAGTCCCCGTTCTTCACGGCCTGCGCGAGGTCGAGGTTGGTGGCCGCGATCAGCCGACAGTCCGTGTGCAGGGTCTGGCCGCCGCCCAGGCGCTCATACTCGCCGCTCTGCAGGACCCGCAGCAGCTTCACCTGGACGTGGGGCGCGAGCTCTCCCACCTCGTCGAGGAAGAGCGTGCCGCCGTTGGCGCGGCTGAAGCGCCCCTCGCGGTTGCTGTGCGCCCCGGTGTACGCGCCTCGCTCGGCGCCGAAGAGCTCCGCCTCGATGATGGTGTCGGGCAGGGCGCCGCAGTTGACGGCCACGAAGGGGGCCTCGGCCCGGGTCGACCAGCCGTGGAGCGCGCGGGCGAACAGCTCCTTGCCAGTCCCGCTCTCGCCCATGAGCAGCACGGTCGCTGAGGACGGCGCGGCCTGCCGGGCGGTCTCGAGGACGCGGCGCAGGGCGGGGGCGTTGCCGATGATCCCGTGGCCCACCGGGCGGCCGCCATGGGCCGCCAGCTGGGCCTTTAGGGCGCGGTTCTCGGCGAGGAGGGTCTGCTTCTCCATGGCGCGGGTGATGACCCGCTCGATCTGCGCGCGGCGGAAGGGCTTGGTGACAAAGTCGTAGGCGCCCTCGCGCATGGCCTCCACCGCCCGCTCGATGGTGCCGTAGGCGGTCATCATGATGACCTCGGTGTCGGGGGCGATGGCCTTCACATTCTTGAGCAGGTCGATGCCCGACATGCGGGGCATCATGAGGTCGGTGAGCACCACGTCGACGGGGGTCACCCGCAGCCGATCGAGGGCCTCTTCTCCGCTGGTGGCTGGCAGCGCGCGCAGGTTCAGGCGCTCGAAGATCTTGACCAGGCTGGCGAGGTTCGCCGCGTCATCGTCAACCACGAGCAGGGTGGGGTTCATGGGCCTCCTGGGGACAGCGGGCCATGGGTAGCAGAGCGGCCCGCCGCACTCAACGGGCACGGCGGGCGCGGGCCCGATCGACAAACGCCCTGCGGGCGCGCTGAGCGTTGACCCCGGGGGGTGTGGCACATACGCTCCCCGCGTGGATATCCTCGTCTCCTGGTTGGAAGGCCACCTCGACGAGCTCGTCGTCGATTTGCTGGCAACGTTGCGCGAGGCGGACGACGCCTTTCGCGAGTGTGATCCGCAGGCCTTGGCCGGCGGGCTCCACACGAGCCTGTGGCACTTCACGCTCTACGCCCACGGCCGCGACTATCGCCACGTTGAGCAGTGTCGCCAGGCCTTGGTGCAGGTGTGGCCTGCGGGGCGCTTTCTCCTCTCGGTCCCCATCCGGGTGTTCTTCGGCGTCGAAGACCTTGTGGCGATCCGGGCGCGCGACGCCTATCGCGACGCGGACGACCTGATCGACGATCTGCGCGCCCTGCGGTCGGCGACGCGGCAGGTGCTGTGCCACTTCGCCGACGCCGCGCAGCAGCGCTACGAGGCGCCGATGGCGGCCGGCGCGATCAGCAACACGGCGGCGCTCCACGAGACGCGCCTCGGGGCCGCCGTGGGCGCTCCGGTCTCCCTCGTCGACGCGCACCCGGTGCTCGCCACCCAGGCGGTCCAGCCGGTGGCCAGCAGCAGCGGCCTCGGGGCGCGGGTCGGCGCGGTGCGGTTCGTCGGGCGCCGCAGTGAGCTCGACACGATGTGGGTCCGGGTGGAGGCCCTCGCGGAGGGGACCCAGAGCCGTCACCAGGTGGTCGGCCTCAAGGGCGCCGCCGGGGCGGGCAAGACGGCGCTGGTCGATCGGGTGCTCAACCGCTTCGAGCGCCGCCGCAGCGCCCCACACGTCCTCCGAGCGCACGCGCCGCGGCTGTTCAATGTGCCGCGCTGGCCGCTGATCCAGTGGACGCGCCAGGCGCTGGAGGTGCCCATCGGCGCCGCCGACGTGCCCGCTCGGGTGGCCGAGGCGTTGGCCCAGCTGGCGCCGTGGACGCCGCCCGGGGCAGGCGCCGAGGCGCTCCGCGATGGCAGCGACTACCTGGCCCGCCTCCTGGGCACCGAGTCGCTCAGCGCGCCCCGGGTCGCGCGGCGGGTCGGGGCCGGGACCCGGCAGACGCTGCTCGCCCTGTTGGAGGTGCCGGCGCGCCGGGCCATGGAGCAGTCCGGCGGGCCGCTGTTCTTGGTGATCGAGGACGCCGACGAGCTGGACAGCCCCTCCTGGGTGCTGCTGCAGCAGGTGCTGCAACAGCTGCCGGTGACCGCGCCGGTCATGGTCTTGCTGACGTACGACAGCCGCTTTGTCATCCCGCCGCCCATGAGCCGGCTGCCCGGCTTCGTCGAGGTGGTGCTGC
>JAUHVS010000737.1 GCA_030424955.1 bacterium
GCAGGCAGCGGCCGCGGGGTGAGCGTGTGCGCCTGCGGGCGCGTCGGCGGGCGACGGCGGGGCGGTGGGCTGACCGGCGGGCGAGGGAGCGGCAGCGTCGGGCCCGGTCGCGGTTGGCGCGGCGGGCGACCCAGGTGGTGCGGGTGGTGCGGTGGGTTCAGGTGCCGGCCGCGGGGGCGGGCTTGCGGCCGGTCCGGGTGCTGGTCTGGCGGCCGGTCGATGGGCGGGCGGCGGAGGACGGGGACGGGGCCGCCGACGTTTGAGGTGCGCCGTGCAGGGCGCCCTCTTTCGATTCCACGTCGTGCTGCGCTCCCGCGCCGACGCCTTCGTGTGCCTGTCCTGCGGCGTCGACCCCTCGAAATCAAGCGGATCAGCTGTCGGCGTCGAGCAACGCTCGGCTCAGTTGGGCTTTCCAGGAAAGACCTGACACCCCTATGGCCTACACCCCTCTGGCCTGCCTCACTTGGGCTTTCCAGGAAAGACCTGACACCCCTATGGCCTCACACCCCTCTGGCCTGCCTCACTTGGGCTCTCCAGTAAAGACCTGACACCCCTATGGCCTCGGCTTTCCAGGAAAGACCTGACACCCCTATGGCCTCGGCTTTCCAGGAAAGACCTGACACCCCTATGGCCTCGGCTTCCCAGGAAAGACCTGACACCACGACGGCCCCTGCGAAAGCGCCCGGACGGCCCTGGCCCGTGCGGCTCAGCCCGCGCGACGCACCACCACCGGCGGCAGGTAGATGTTGAACCGGGTGCTCCGCATCACCAGCGCGGAGTCCGGTAGCGCCTCCCGCGCGCGCAGGCCCAGCCGCTCCCAGAGCGGGCAGTCGATCTGGGCCACCGTCGCGCGCTGCAGATCCAGCACGTCGTGCCACACGCGGTAGCCCCCCAGCGCCCCGTCGCGGCGGCGGTAGTAGCCCTCGAAGGGGTGCGTCAGCACGGCCCGGCAGTGTTCCTCAGAAGCGAACCCGGGCAGGCAGCCCATGGGATCGCCGCCGCCGATCATCGAGAGCGACAGCGGGGCGAACCGGCTCGTCGCATCAAGGGTGTAGCCGGTACAGCGGGGGCCGTCCCACGCGGTGTCGAAGCGCATCCGCGCGCCGTGCCATGGCAGCCGCCACAGCCACCGGGGCACCACCCGCGTCCAGCCGGTGAGGCTGGTGCCGAAGAACCACACCGCGCTGCGGCCCTGGTAGCGCACATAGGCGCGGTAGTTGGTCTGACCCATCGCCACGCGCACCCACGGCGCGCCGAGGAAGTGGAAGCCCCGGTCCCGGAAGGGCACCGCCGAGATGAGCGCCCGGGGCCCATGCGACGTGTCGAAGATCTCGGGCTCGAAGCCCGCCGGCAGGTGGACCGCCAGCGCCTCGGGGGCCACCCACCAGCTGAGCAGCGCGAAGTCGAGCAGGTCGGTCACCGCGTCGCGCCAGCGCAGCGGCGGCGCGGGGGTGGCGAGGTGTCGCTGGTGGGCCTCGGCGAGGGCGTGGCGGTCGATCGTGTCTGGCATGCCTACAACGCTCCCATGTCCTCGATGCACCCCTCGGCGCACACCCAACGGCCCGCTCGCCGCTCGATGACAAGGCCGAGCAGCCCACGATACCGGCTGGGGACCGATCGGTCGCCGACCGACGCCGGACCCCAGCTTGGCCGACCCCGCCGACACGCTGGCCGGCGCCCCCCACCCGCTCAGCGCCCCAGCCGCAGGCTGTGGACCACCGCCACCAGGGCGTCGGCGAGCGCCCGCGCCCGGGGGATGTCGCGGTAGGCGTTGGGCAGCAGCAGCCGCATGCTGCGCGACGCGCCCACCAGGTCTGCCAGCACGGGCTGCAGGGCGTTGGGCGGATCGGTCGGCGCGGGGAAGCCGCCGTCGGGGAACCAGCCGATGCCCGATCCCGCGATGGTCATGTCCCGCAGGGTGTGGATGCTGTTCGACACGAACACCGGCGGCGCCGGGAGGGGCACGACGCCTCCCCGCCGCAGGGTGAGCCCCAGCGGGCCCTCCCCGGTCCCCCGCCAGCACAGCAGATCGTGCGCCGCCAGATCAGCCAGGCTCGTCGGGGTCCCGCGCCGGCGCAGGTAGCTCGGGCTGGCCACCAGGCGCTGCTCTGCGTCGAGCAGATGCACCGCCGACCAGGGCCCCTCGGGCGCGGGCTCGGCGAAGCTCAGGGCCATGTCGGCGTGCTCGCTGATCAGCCGCTCAGGCCATGGCGCGTTGATGATCTCCAGGCTCACCCGCGGCCAGCGGGCCCGGATGGCGGCCAGCGCGACGACCCCGAGGAAGGGCGGCTCGCCCGGCGGCATCGCGACCCGCACCAGCCCCTCGGGCTCGGTGTTCGCGCTCGCCGCCTGGGCCATCAGCGCGTGGGCCTCGGTCAGCAGGCTGCGGGCCCCTCGCGCGAGCGCCTCGCCCGCGGCGGTCGGCTGCAGGCCATCGCCCCGGCGGTGCAGCAGGGCCGCGCCCACCTGCGCCTCAAGCTCAGCCAGGCGCCGCCGCACGGTCGCGCGAGAGACACCCAAGGCGCGGGCGGCCCCAGCGTGTGACCCTCGGTCCACGGCCGCCACGAGCAGCCGGAGCAGATCCAAGTCGAAGTCCGCGTGCATCCCACGTCCCACCAGTCGGGTCACGTCCGCACAGAGTGGCATATTTTGGCCGCCCGTGGGCCGAGACTGCCATTTCGGTGTCATGCGCCCCTCGCTACCGTCGGATGTGATGGTGGCCCCGCGTACGGGGTGGAGGGGGAGCCGGTGAGAGTGAGCCATTGGATGGCCCTGCTGGGCCTGTGCCTGTCGGTGACGGCCTGCGACGACGGCGACACAGCGACGGCAGACAGCACCGTCACCCTGACCGATGGTGGCGGCGACGCCCGACCCGCGGCCGACGGGGCGCCACCGGGCGACGTCGGCCCACCGGCTGATATGGCCATGCCCGACATGGCGACGCCCGACATGGCCACCCCGGACATGACCACCCCGGACATGGCCGCCCCCGACATGGCTGCCCCCGACATGGCCACCCCGGACATGGCCACCCCGGACATGGCCAGCCCGGACATGGCCGCCCCCGACATGGCCAGCCCGGACATGGCCGCCCCCGACATGGCCGCCCCCGACATGGCTGCCCCCGACATGGCTGCCCCCGACATGGCTGCCCCCGACATGGCGCCGCCGCCGGTCGACAGCGACGGCGACGGCGTGCCCGACGCCGACGACACCTGCCCCGACCTCGCCAACCCCGACCAGGCTGATCTGGATCGCGACGGCCTGGGCGACG
>JAUHVS010000738.1 GCA_030424955.1 bacterium
CCGCCGCGCTGAGGCCGCCCGAGAGGTGGCGCTGGCCGAGGCCGCGCGGGCCCGCTCCGAGGCCGAGCGGCAGCTCGCGCAGGCGCGAGCGAACGTCGAGTCGGAGCGGGCCGGGCTGGCGGCGCGCCGCGGGGCGCTCGCGGCCCAGCGGCTGACCACGGCCCGCGACAGCAGCGCGCGCATCGAGCTGGTGCACACCCTCAACGGCCGGCTGGACGATCCGGGGCTGCCGCCCGATGAGGCCGACCGGCTCTACGCCGCCGTGGTGTCGGCGCTCGTCGAGGCGCGGGTGAGCTTCGATCGCGCCCTCGACGCCGAGAACGATCCGCCCGATCTGGTGGCGGCGAGCTCGGGGCTGGACCTGGACGAGGGGCGGTTCCGGGCCCTGCCGGTGGAGCGCGACGCGCTCATGCAGGCGGTGGAGACCTGGGCGCGGGACCGCGAGACGGTGTTTGACGAGACGGTCGAGGCCCACAAGGCCTCCGCGCTGGCCCTCTCGCGGGACCTCAAGGCCCTCAATGACGCGCGGCTGGCGCTGCTGCCGCGGCTCAGCAGCGACAAGCGCGACCGGGTGCTGGGCCTGGGCTCCGAGGGCCTGGAGCAGCTGGCGCGGGAGCTGGCCCACCTGCGGCTGAGCACCCGCTGGTACCTGCGCCACCGCACCGAGCGGCTGGCGCGGCTGCCCACGGAGCTGCTCGACGCCCTGGGCCACAGCTCGCTTCGCTGGGCGGTGATCCAGGTGCTGTTCCTGGCGCTGCTGGCGGTGGTGTTCCTGCTGCGCCGCGATCCCTGGCTCGAGGCCGGCGACGGGGCGGTGCGCGCGTGGCACAGCGATCGGGCCGACCGGCGCTGGGCGCGGCGGCTCTGGCCCCACGGGCGAGCGCTGGCGCCACCGCTGTTCATGCTGGTGGTGGTGGTCTGGGGCTTCAGCGCCACGCGGCGGGTGCTGCCCGATCTCGAGGTGCGCGTCGTGGGCGAGGTGGTGGTGCTCTTCGCCACCTACCGCGTGGTGATCGCCGCCATCCACCGGCTGCTGGTGTGGCTCGCCAGCACGCCCATGACCCCCGTGGATCCGCTGCTGTCGGCCCGGCTGCTGCGCAGCGTGCGCGCCGCGGGGCGCTACGTGCTGTGGGTGCAGGTGTTCCTGACCGTGGCCGAGGCGGTGCTGGGCCGCGGCTACCTGTACACGGTGGTCGAGGAGTTCGCCTGGCTCGGGGCGTTCCCCATCACCTGGTGGATGCTGCGGCACTGGCACCGCGACCTGGTGCAGGCCTACCGGGATCGCTACCCCACGGGGTGGCTGATCCCCTGGGCCGACAAGGGCGCGACGCGCTGGTGGGGCATCCTGCTGGCGGTCCCGGCCTTCGGGTACGTGGCGGTCCAGTCGGTGGGCCGCAGCCTGATCCGCCTGTCGCTGCGGGTCGGGCGCATCCGCCGGGCGCTGGCCTACCTGTTCCGCCGCCGGCTGGAGCGCAGCGCGGGGGACCGGGTGGTGGCCTCGTCTGGGCCGGTGCTGCCCCTCGAGGTGCGGGCGCAGCTGCAGGCCCGGGCCACGGTGGCGACCCGCATCGATCGCTTCCCCGGGCTGGCCGAGACCCGGCAGCGGCTGGCGAGCTGGCGCGCCGGCCAGCGGGCGGGCCCCGTGGCGGTGGTGGGCGAGCGGGGCGCCGGCAAGACGACCTGGTTCGAGGTGTTCGCCGAAGACGAGCCCAGCGTGACCCGGGTGTGGCTCGCCGAGAGCCCGCAGTCGGTGGACGAGGCGCTGCGCTGCCTTGCGGAGCAGCTGGGCCTGCCGCCGCCCGAGTCCGCGCAGGCGCTGGCGGCCGCGCTGCTGGCCGGGCCGCGCCGGGTGGTGCTGTTCGATGACGCGCACCACCTGCTGCACCGGGCGCCCGGCGGCTTCGAGATGCTGACCGCGTTCTTCACGGTGGTGCGCCGCACCAGCCAGCACGTGTTCTGGGTCTGCGCCTTCGGCCGCTTCATGTGGGCCTACCTGCGGTTCTTGACCCGAGGCCAGGACGTCTTCACCGCCGTGCACACCCTCGACGGGTGGACCGAGGACGCGCTGGCCCGGCTGGTGGACGCCCGCCTGGCGCACGCCGGGCTCACCGCGGTCTGGGACGATCTGATGGTGGATCCGTCGCGCACCTTCGATCGCGAGGAGCAGGTGCAGCGCACCCGCGAGCGCTACCTGCGGCTGCTGTGGGATCACGTCGACGGCCTGCCCGGCATGGCGCTGTTCTACTTCGTCGCGTCCTTGGTGGACGACGGCGTGGGCGTGGCGCGGGTGCGGTTGTTCGATCACCCCCGCGCCGACGATCTGGAGGGGCTCAGCGAGATGGGCCGCTTCGTGCTCAACGGGGTCGTGCTGCATGACGGGCTGGCCTTCCTGGAGGCGCCGGCGGTGCTGCAGTTGGCCGGGGAGCAGTGCCGCACGGTGCTCAACCACCTCGAGGGGGTGGGCTGCCTGGTGCACGATCCGGCGGCGGATCGCTGGCGGGTGCCCGATCGCTGGTACCCGGCGGTGGTGCGCTTCCTGCGGCGAAAGCACCTGCTGCATGTGTGACGGGCGGCGGACCGCCTCAGGGCCTGTGGGTCGGGCGCACGCTCGGCGAGATCGGGCGCGGCCAGCCGCGCGCGCGACCTCGCGAAAGCGGAGGCGGAGCGGCTGGCGCGCGCCGCCTGGGCGCGCAAGCGGCGGGGGTGAGGCGCGCGCTCAGGACCACATGGCGAGGGCGGCGACGGCCGCGGCGGCGACGGCTCCGAAGGCGGCGAAGGCCGCCGCTATCGCCGCCGCCCAGGCCGCATTCTTCGTGCTCCGCGCGATCCGCAGCTCTTCAAGGCGGAGCTGCGCCGCCTCTTCGCGTTCATGCCGGCGGAGCCATGCAATCGCCACATCGACGAAGCGCATGGGGAACTCAGCGCCATTCAGACGCCGCCGAACTTCGACCACGCCCATGGCTTCAAGGCTCTTCTCGAATTCGACAAGATCGGGGGCAAGGCCGCTCATGGGGCCTCGCGGCCGGGGCGGAGCGCCACGCCCTCGCCGGCGGCCGGATCGCCGGGGGCGAGGAACTGGATTCCGTGCGCCTCGAAGGTCTTCCGGATCGCCTCCACCGTCTCGAAGCGGCCCGAGACCGGCCCGCGCGTCGCATCGAGGCGTTGCACGGTCGGATAGCTGACGCCCGAATGGGTGGCGAGATCATTCGCGGTCCAGCCTAGAAGGGCGCGCGCCGCCCGGATTTGCTCACCGATCATCGCTCTTTCC
>JAUHVS010000739.1 GCA_030424955.1 bacterium
ATGGATGTCGTACCCGACGCGGCGCCGCCCCTGGTGGCGCCCGGGGACATGTGCGGCGAGATGCCCTGCCCCGAGAACTACAGCTGCCAGGACGCCCAGTGCCGCTACGACCTCACGCCCCAGGTGTGGCGCATGGCGGACGCTCGGGTCGTCGAGCCGGCCGGCTCCGCGGCGGAGCTGCAGGCCTTCTTGCAGCTCGGCGTGTCCACCGGCTCGCTCAACCTCATGTTCGAGGCGGGCACCTACCTGGATGACGCCACGGGCCGCACCCGCTGGTACGTCGGCAACGGCTACGAGGATCGGGGCAGCTGGTTCTACCGGCGCGACGACCGCAACGGCAACGGCGTGCTGGACCCGGGCGAGGACCGCAACGGCAACGGCGAGATCGATGGCCTGCCCATCCAGAACTTCGACGGCTTCTGGTACATGACCGACGACCACGGGCCGGAGTGGCGCCTCGACGGTGAGGACGACTTCCTGCTGGTGGTGCCGGCGGGCACCCGCGAGCTGGAGGACGGCACCATCGTCGGGTGTGACGTGCGCTTCAGCACCACCGTGCGCATCCAGATCTGGGAGAGCGACGGCATGCTGAACGGCCGCGCGGCGGGCTACCTGCTGCGCTCGGACGTGGAGCAGATCGAGATCACCTTCGGCGGCCAGACCATCCGGTTCATCGACTTCCTGTCGGACGACGACCTGGTCATCGACACCGACGGGGACGGCCAGCCGGACGCGTACCCCTTCGACCTGCGCATGGAGGCCGAGTCGGTCGCCTTCGCGGACGACGCCCCGAACGCGGGCAACCGCATCGAGGACGCGCCGTTCAACCCGCACCCGGCCTGCATGGGCGGCCAGTAAGGGCTTGCGGGCGCGGCGTGGGCCCACCCGCCCCCGCGCCCCGGTCCGGCCCCCTCGCCCCCCGCGCGGCGGCCGCCTGGCTGCCTGCACCCCCCCACGCCTCTGCGTCCCCAACCCCGCCCGCCCATGCTATCGTGTGCGGCGTCGCCCCTGCGCACGGCGGGGGCCTTGGCGTTGGTTGAGAGGGATCATGAAGATCGGCAACGGCCAGGTCGTGACCATCGAGTTCACGCTCCGCGACGGCGCGGGGGCGCTCCTCGAGTCGACGAAGGACCGCGGCCCCATCACCTTCGTGATGGGCGCGGATCGGGTGCTCCCGGGGCTGGCCCGGGCCATGGAAGGCATGACGGTCGGAGAGACCCGGTCGGGCAGCATCCCGCCGGGCGAGCTGGTGCCGCTGACCGCCACTGGGACCCGGCGGGTGAACTACAACGAGTTCCCCGAGGGCATGCGCCCGGGCTTGGGCAGCCGGTTTCAGGCGAAGGGGCTCGACAACAACCCGGTGCAGTTCGAGGTCACCGAGATCCACGACGACGGGGTCACGGTGCACCTGCTGCACCCGCTCCATGACGTCGAGGTGTTCTACGAGGTGACGGTGCTCTCGGCGCGGCGGGTCAGCGTGCCGCCGCCGCCGCCGGGGCTGGACGACGAGGTGCTCGACCTCACCGACGATCTGCTCGAAGAGTAGCCCACCCGCCACACGCTGCCCGGATCACCACGCCGGGCGCCACCTCTGACACACCGCGCCGTCGCCGCCCCTGTCGCCAGGGTCATGGCCGAGACTGCCAGCGCCGGCCCGTCGGCGCGCGCTGGCTCCGCGCGCGGAACCTCAGCGGGCGCTGTCAGCGATCCTGATCGAAGATGGTCTGGGTCGAGCCCGAGAACACCTGATTCAGCCCCTGAAGGAAGGAACCACGGGGGGTGCGGTCCAGGAACCGCACCTCCATGTAGGCATCGATCAGCGCGCCCATGGGCACCAGGGTGGGCCCCGAGACGCTGGCGGGGATGGCCAACTCAGGGTCGTCGTCGCCCGCCAGGCTGACGTAGATCGCGGCGCCGATGGCGTCGCTCGGGCCCGGCGCGCCGGCCACGCCGCGGAACACGTTCACCAGCGCCCAGTGGTAAGTGTCGTCGAGCTGCGCGCGGTTGCCCTGCACCACGTTCAGGCCCGTGGGCCCGCCGGTGAGGAGGTCGAGATCGCCGTCGCGGTCGATGTCGACGAGGGCGACCGTGTTCAGGGCACCCAGGGGCGGCACGCCCTCAGCGGCCAGATCGTACGCGGCGAAGCTGCCGTCGGGCTGTCCCGTGAAGATCTGCAGGCCGTCGTCTCCGGCGATGGCCAGATCGGGCCGGGCGTCGGCGTTGAGATCGCCGGCGCTGAGGCCGCGATCGGTGGCGCCCCACGGCACCGCCTGCGGCGCCTGCAGGGCCGCGCTGCGGTCGCCGGGGTAGTAGCGGGCGGAGTCGCCGAGCGTGCTGGCCAGGACATCGAGGGTGCCGTCGCGGTTGGCGTCCACCACGTGCAGCGCGTCTGCCGCGTGGGCGGCGCCCACCAGGCCGGTGCCCACGGTGAAGCGGGGATCGGTGCCGCCGACCAGGTAGACGATGCCGTCGGCCTTGGTCCCGATGAGGTCGGTCAGGCCGTCGGCGGTCACGTCGGCGAACAGGGCGCGCTCGAAGGTGGTCGTGCTGTTCAGGTTCAGGCCGCCGAGCGCCTCATTGTTGAAGGTGCCCTCACCGTTGCCGTAGTAGAAGCGCGTGCTCTGGCCGGCCAGCATGAGCACGTCGAGGATGCCGTCGCGATCCACATCGGAGACCGCGACGTCGCGCAGGCCCGCGAGGGCCGGCAGGTTGTCGGCGGGGCCGTTGAAGCCGCCCTGTCCGTCACACAGGTACAGGTCGACGGCGTCGCCCGATCTGATCAGCAGGTCGAGGTGGCCATCGCCGTCAAAGTCGCCAGGCAACACCTGGGTGATGGCCCCGCCGGGCAGGCCGGCGAGGCCGGCGTTGGTGCCCTCGAAGGTGCCGTGCGCCGTCTGCAGGAACACCCGCGAGCTGCCCCCCGCCTGATCGGTGAGGGCGGCGATGTCGGTGCGGTCGTCGCCGTTGAAGTCGCCCGCGACCAGGTGGGCCGTGTCGGCGGCGCCCAACAGGCCGTACTGGGTGCGGTCCAGGGCGGCGTAGTTCAGCAGGCGGAAGGTCCGGCTGACGGGGTCGTCCGACAGGTTGCCCTCGGTGTCCTCTGCCACGACGGTCACCGTCGGATCGTCGGGATCGAGGGCGACGTTGCTGGCGCTCCAGCGGCCCTGGGCGATGTCCAGCGTGGCCAGCTGCCCATTGACCCGCACGGCCTGCACCCCGGCGCCATTGGGGCCATCGTCCACCGTCCCCGTCA
>JAUHVS010000740.1 GCA_030424955.1 bacterium
GTAGCCGAGGGCGCCGCCTCGCGCGGGGCAGCGGCGACTACGCGTCGCCGGCTGCTTCCATCCGTCGCTTGCGCCGCTCGTCGAGTGTTTGGCATGACGGCGGCGATGTGCACGCTGATCCTACTCGTGGACGTGGTGCCGGGGCTGCCGGTGGTGCTCGCGGCCAACCGCGACGAGTTCTTCGACCGCCCGTCCACCGGCCCGACCGTGCTCGATCCCGAGCTGGGCATCGTCGGTGGCCGGGATCTGACCGCCGGCGGCACCTGGATGGGGGCCACCGCCGACGGCTTCTTCGTGGGGCTGACCAACCAGCGCACCTACGACGCTGCCGATCCCAGCCGCCGCAGCCGCGGCGCCGTGGTGCTCACCGCCCTCGAGCTCAACGACCGGGCCGCCGTCGACGGCTGGCTGCGCACCCTGCGCCCCGACGACTTCAACCCCTTCAACCTGCTGTACGGCGACGCCCACGGGCTGCACGTGGCCTACGCCTGGCCCGGCATGGCCCAGGTGCACATCGAGGCCGTGCCGCCGGGGCTGCACGTGCTGCCCAACGACCGGCTCGACAGCCCGGCGTTCCCCAAGGTGGCCCGCGCCCGCGCCTTGCTGGCCGACGTGGCCCCGGCCGAGCTGTGGCCGGCCATGCAGGCGGCGCTGGCCGACACCCAGGCCCCCGATCCGCTGCCGGACGAGCCCCTCAACCGGCTGCCCGAGGCCTACAAGGGCCCGCTGCACGCGCTGCGGGTGATCACGCCCGTGTACGGCACGGTGTCGGCGACCGCGGTCGCCCTGCGCCCGGGCGGCGTGGCCCACTACCGCTTCGCCCGGGGCGCCCCTGGCGAGGCCCCCTTCGAAGACTGCACCGGCCTGCTGGAGACTGCGTGATGGCTGACTTCCTGCACCGCGTCGCCGCCCTGCCCCACCTGGGCATCGGCGTGAGCACCGAGTACGGCGCCGCCGACGCGACGGGCGCGCTGGACGTGCCCGCCCTGCGCGCCCAGCACCCCCAGTGGGCCGCCTTCCTCGAGGTGGGCGTCGAGAGCGCCAAGGGCCTCGACCGGCACGCGCGCTGGTGGGCGGCCCAGGGCTGGCCCACCACCTACCACTTCCTGGACGTGAACCTGGACGAGCCCGTCGACTACGCCGACGCCCGCTGGCTCGACGAGGTGCGCGGGCTCATCGACGTGCTCAAGCCCGCCTGGCTGTGCGGCGACGCGGGCCTGTGGCACTTCGGCCCCCGCGACCGCAACCACATGCTGCTGCTGCCGCCCATCCTCACCGACGACGCCGCCAAGGGCATGGCCGAGGGCATCGTGGCCCTGCGCGAGGCCACAGGGCGCGAGGTGCTGCCCGAGAACCCGCCCGGGCAGGTCTTCTTGGGCGACCTGCACCTGCTCGACTTCTACGCAAAGCTGGCCGAGTACGCCGACACCGGCCTGCTGCTCGACGCCGCGCACCTGGCCATCTACCAGCGCGTCTGCGGGCACGCCCCGCTGACCGGGCTCGACGGCTTCCCCGCCGAGCGGGTGGTGGAGGTGCACGTGGCCGGCGCGAGCGAGCGCACGGTCGAGGGGCTGGCCATCGTCGAGGACGACCACACGCCCGCCGTGCTCGACGACACCTGGGCCATCCTGGGCGCTCTGGGCCCCCGGGCCGCCCACCTGAAGGCCGTCATCTTCGAGTGCGAGCGCAACCCGCTGCCCGACGTGCTCGACGGCTTCCGCCAGATCGAGGCCGCGCTGGCGCACACCCCCTTCGGGCGCGGCCGCGCGGCGGTGTCACCGTGAGCGCCGAGGCCCTGCAGCGGGTGGTGGTGCGCATGCTCTTCGACGCGCGGCTGGTGGATCAGGTGTACGCCGATCCCGTGGCCGCCCTGCCCGAGGTCGACCTGACGGACGCCGAGCGGGCGTGGCTGCGGGCCCCCGACGTCCGCCGCTGGCGCGCCGATCCGCTGCGGCGCACCCGGGCGCTGGAGGCCTTGCTGCACGAGTACCCGGTGGCCACCGCCCTGGTCATCCGCGAGGCTGGCGGCGTGCCCGCCCTGGACGCCTTCTTCTCGGACCCCACCTTCCACCGCTGCATCCAGGCCCGCGGCGTGCTGGCCCTGAGCTTTGGCCGCTGGCTGTGCTCGGGCTTCACCGCCGACGTCGCGGCGGCCGCGCGCATCGAGTGGGCCATCGCCGAGGTGCGCCGCGCGCCGCCTCGGCCCGCCCCCAGCGCCCTCACCCCGGCCGCCACCCTGCACACGGCGCCATGGATCGTCGGCTGCTCGGTGTCGGTGCGCGGGCACGCGCGCTACCTGGCCTGCCAGGCGGCCCTGGGCAGCGGCGGATCCGCCGCGGTGCTCGACACGGAACGGGCGCTCCCTGCGGGCGCGCCTGCCCCGGGTCAGATCCCCGTGCTGGTGGAGCAGACCGAGACCGGCGCCACCGTCGAGCACGCCCCCGACGCCCTGGTGGCGCTGGTGCGCTGGTGCCAGCCCGCGCGGCCCCTGACCGACGCGCTCACGTGGCTCTCGGGCCACGGGCTGGACGCCGCCGAGGCCCAGGAGCTGCTGCAGGGCCTGGTGGCGGACGGCGTCCTGCTGGCCCGCACGTCTCCCGAATCCTGAGGGCTTGCTGGCGCGTCCTTGGCGCCACACTGTCACCCGGTACCTCCGTACCGGGCCCGCGCACTTGCCGTGAATCCCCACGGTAGCGCACCATGCGGCGCCGCTCTGGGGATGAGCGGCGCGCCCCACCCCCGATCAGCGCCCCAGGGGCGCAGGCGGCCCCGGGGCTGACACGGACGAAACGGCGAGGACTTGATGATGTTGAAGCAGGCGATGTTGACCTTGATGGCGCTCGGCGCCCCCCTGGCGCTGGCTGGCTGCACTTCGGGCGGTGGCGGCGGCAGCGGCGACGGTGCCCTGGGCGCGGCCTGCGACAACGGCGGCGACTGCGCCAGCGGCCTGTGTATCGACCTGGGCGCGCGGTCCATCTGCAGCAACGAGTGCAGCGCGGCCTCGCCCTGCGCCAACGGCTACCTGTGCACCTCCACGGGCGCCAACGGCCCCAACGTCTGCACCCCTGACCCGGCTGGCCCGGGCACCATGGACGACATGGGCCCCGGCGGCGACATGGGGCCGGTGACCGACGGCAGCATCATCCCGACCCAGGACGGCATGGTCGGCGCCGACGGGGGCGAGACCGGCGGCGACGGCGGCGAAGGCTGTAGCTGCGACGCCGACGGTGACGACACCCCCGGCCC
>JAUHVS010000741.1 GCA_030424955.1 bacterium
CCCCATGCCCCCGGCGCCGCCCGCGCCGCCCGCGCCACCGGCGCCGCCCATGCCGCCCATGCCGGCGTCCAGCAGGGTGCCGCCGTCGAGGGTCTGCCCCCCATCGGGCGCGCCCGCCTCTTCCGCAGTCTCCGGGCACCCGCTGAGCACGAGGCCCAGCAGCACCACCATCCAGCCATGCCGTCTCATGTGTCTTCCCTCACGCAAGTGCGCCCAGTGTAGCAGGTCGCTGGGGTGTGCGATGAGGCTGTCGGCGGGGCGCGTGTCACCCGGCGGGCAGGCGGCGTGGGCTCAGCCGGCGACCACCTCGAGGATGACCCGGTCCAGCACGACCCGCCCGGCGGGGGTCGCGCGCCAGCGCCCGCCCTCATCCACCAGCCAGCCCCGCGCCACCGCCGCGCGGGCGCCCCCGTCGAACCGCGCCCGCAGCGCGGCGTCCACCGGCAGGCCCTGGGTGCGCCGCAGGCCGGTCATCACCCGCTCCTCGGCCAGGGTGTCGGGGTCCACCGCCTCGGCGGTCTGCAGGAGCGCCCCGCTCAGCGCGCCGTCCATGTAGCGCCCCGGGTGCTTCCCGTTGGCCCAGCGCGTGCCGCCCGGCGCCGCGCGCAGGAACCCGTGGGCCCCCGCCCCCAGGCCCAGGTACTCGGCGAAGCTCCAATACAGCCCGTTGTGCCGCGCCTCGTGGCCCGGCCGCGCCGCGTTGCTGATCTCGTAGAACGGCACGCCCGCGGTGGTCAGCGTGCGCTGGACGGCGGTGTACATCTCGGCCAGCAGGCCGTCGGCCGCCAGCAGGGTCTGGCCGCGGGCCGCCCACAGCCCGAAGCGGGTGCGGGGCTCGATGGTGAGCTGGTAGGTGCTGACGTGGGGCGCGCCGGTGGCGAGGGCGGCCTCGGCGTCGGCGATGGCCTCGGCCACCGTCTGGCCGGCCATGCCGTGGATCAGATCCACGCTGATCTCGCTGAGCCCCACCCGGTGCAGCCCCTCGAAGGCGGCCTCGATGTCGCCCCGCCGGTGGTGCCGGCCCAGGAACGCCAGGTGGCGGTCGTCGAAGCTCTGCACCCCCAGCGACACCCGGTTGGCCCCCGCCGCGCGCAGCCCCAGGGCGATGGCCGGCGTGAGCTCCCCCGGGTTGCACTCGACGGTGATCTCGGCGTCCGCCGCCAGCCCCAGGGTGTCGGCCACGCCGTCGATGACCGCGCCGATGCAGTCGGGCGCCCACAGGCCGGGCGTGCCCCCCCCGAAGTACAGGCTGACGGGGGCGGGGCGCCCGGCCACCGACGGCGCCCGCGCCCGCAGCTCGGCGAGCACCGCGTCGCGGTAGCGGCCGTCGTCGATGGGCCGCGCCGTCACTGTGAAGTCGCAGTAGGGGCAGCGCTCGCGGCAGTACGGGTAGTGCACGTAAACGCCCAGGCGCTGGGCCTCGGCGGGCAGATCGGCTGGGCTCACGGGCGCTCCGGGGCCAAGGGCGGCGGGCACCCTACCAGACGCCGTCGACGTCCTTGATGAAGTTGTAGGGGTAGCCCACATCGGGCTGGCTGGCGGCGTCGAGGCGCGCGCCGACGCGCGCCGTGCCCACACGATGCCTGGGCGCTGCGATCGGGTGCACCGGGCGGCATCGCTCTGCTAGCGTCCCCGCCAACCGCCAACCCCCTGCCCTCACCTTCAGGAGCGCCCGTGCGACACGCGCTGTTTGTTCTGGTCACCGCCTGGCTCACCACGGGCTGTGGTGGGCTGCTGATCTCGGCCCAGCAGGAGCGCGAGCTCGGCGCGGGGGTCCACACCGAGATCAAGAAGGAATACAAGCTGTTGGACGCCAGCGACCCACTCACGAGGTGGGCCCAGCAGGTGGTCAAGCCCCTGTCGGCGGCCTCGGCGAAGTTCCGCAACCCGGCCGAGCTGGGCGGCTACAAGGTCGCCGTGATCTACGACGACAAGCTGGTCAACGCCTTCGCGGCGCCGGGCGGCTACACCTACCTGAGCACCGGGCTGATCCTGCAGGCCAAGACCTGCACCGAGATCGCCGGCGTCATGGGCCACGAGCTGGCCCACGTCACCCAGAAGCACGGCGTGCAGGCGATGGAGCAGCAGGTGGCGGCCGGCACCCTGGCCCAGTGGTTCCTGGGCGAGGGCGTGGCGGGCGAGGCGGTCATGGCCGCCTTCGCGATGGTGCAGAACACCAAGTTCAGCCGCGATCACGAGGCCGAGAGCGACGAGGTGGGCGTGCAGATCGCCTACGCCGCCGGCTACAACCCGTATGGGCTGGTGAGCTTCTTCGAGACCCTGCTCAAGCAGCACGGCTCGGGCGGCCCGGAGTTCCTGTCGAGCCACCCCGCCACCGACCGGCGCATCGCCGACACCACCGCCGAGATCAAGCGCCGCTACGGCGGCCTGAGCCGCAACGATGCGGCCCGCAACCGCTGCCAGCAGACCGACCTGTCCCTGGCCGAGGTGCAGGGGCGCATCCGCGGCAAGCAGCTCAAGGTCGCCGCCGGCACGGGCGCCGGCCGCCAGAAGGCCAAGGCGCCCTGAGCGCCCACGCCGCCCCGCGGCCGCCCCGGCCCCGGCCGCGCCTTCAATCCAAACCGCAGGCGCGATAGACTGCGCGCCATGCCGATCTACCTCGACAACGCCGCCACCACCCCGCTGGACCCCGAGATCGGGGCCGGGCTCGCGCTGCGCCAGCAGACCCTGTTCGCCAACCCGGCCAGCCTGCACCCGCTGGGCCGCGAGGCGGGGCAGTCGCTGGCGCGGGATCGCCGGCGGCTGGCGCAGGCGATGGGCGCGGAGCCCCGGCAGATCACGTTCACGAGCGGCGGCACCGAGGCCCTGGGCATCGCCCTGCTCGGCATGGCCGGCCAGTCGCCGGGGCGCATCGCCTACAGCGCCGTCGAGCACGCCTCGGTGCGCGAGACGGCCCAGCGGCTGGTGCGCCACCACGGCTGGGCCGCCGACGAGATCCCGGTGGACGCCGAGGGCCGGGTCACGTCGCGCACCTATGGCGGCGGGATCACAACGATCACCTACACCTACAACACCATGGGCAAGATGACGCGGCAGGAAAATCCTGCGGTCGAGATGACCCATGAAAACGGCACCAAAGTGTGGATCAAGCCGTCTGAGGACTACTACTACGACGCCTCCGGCCGTCTCGTGGCCCAGCGTGCGGCGAACAGCGACAATGACTACACCGCCTATGGCAGCACTGCGAACAATGAAGCTACCGCTTACTCCAAAGGCGCGAACA
>JAUHVS010000742.1 GCA_030424955.1 bacterium
GGAAGATGACCTCCATCCGTACCGGCCCCTGGTCCTCCGTCCGTGCGTCCATCAACCACTCCCGACGTCGGCGGACGGCGCCGCCGACGATTCAGATCCCGAAGGCCGCCGCGTACCGGTCCCACAATTCCTCGGTCCGCCGCTCAGCGTACGCCAGTGCGTACGGCTCGCCCCGCGAGCACTCGTACTGGGATCGGGTGTGCATGCGATCGTGGTGATGGCCGAGTTCGTGCAGCAGCACGTCGAGCAGCAGCGGGTGGAGCTGGGCCGGATCCATGGGCCGCTCTGTATCACGTCTGGCTCCCGGGCGGGGCGCGAGGCGCTGGCGGCGGGGGTCGCGCCCCAGGTGGTGCTGGAGGCCACCCACGAGCGGGCGCTCGAGGTGGTGTCGCTGGCGGATCTGAAGGCCCACGCCTGGGCCCACTGAGGCGGCCCGGGCGGTGGGCGCGGGGCGGACGGTCGCCCCGCCAACCGCCTGAAACTACTGCACCTTCCAGTCGTCGGGCAGCTTGATGCTGTAGCCCAGCTTGACGGTCTCGGTGCCATTGCCCGCCAGCTTGACCGGCCACGTGAGCAGCCCCGTGAGGGCGTCGCGGTCGTAGCCCTTGGTGGTCTTGTTGGCCAGGATGTTCACCTTGATGTCGTCCACCTTGCTGACCGGGATGTTCTCGCGCAGCTCGATGGTGGTGGCCTGCCGCGTACGGCTCTTGAGGGTGAGGGTGTAGGCCCGCGGCAGGGTGCGGGTGCTGCTCAAGAAGCCGGGATCGCGGGTGCTGTCCTCGATGACCGCCCGCTCGGCGCGGAAGGCCTCGTCGATGCCCAGCGAGGCCTCGACCGGCGCCCCGGGGCCGGTGTGCTCGAGCCACGTGTCGCCCACGAAGGTGCCGTTGCGCCAGGTGTGCACCCGGCCCGCCATGAGCGGGTAGGGGGTGGGGTTCTTGAAGGCCACCACCTGGTAGACATAGGTGGTCTTCTTGGGCACCGCGATCAGCTTCACCTCGGCCGGGGTGCTGCGGCTGTCCACCGGCGCCCAGTAGGGCCGGCCGTCGGCCGCGATGGTCACCGCGTGGGGCAGGGTGAGGGTCACCGACTGGCCCTTGTCGTTCAGCTCCGCGCCGCTGGGCCCGCCGCTCGCCACAGGGCCGCCCGCCTGCGCGCGCTCGCGCTTCTCCTGGGCCTGCACCAGCACCTTCTGGTCGCTGCCCTTGTTGCCGTACACCCGCAGCGGGCGGGGCTCAGGGGCCTCGACGCCCAGCCACGGGCGCGCGCTCGACAGCACCAGGGTCACGTCGGTCCAGTCCTCGCCGGTGGCCTGCTGGATGACCGCGCCCATGCGCACCTCGGCGGTGCCTCGCCCGGTGCGCTGGCCCTTCGCCACCTCGAAGCGCAGGTCGTACTCGGGCTTCCAGGTCGCGCCGGGCACGATGTAGCTCAGCCGCACGGTGGCGCGGGCGGCGCCCTTGCAGTCCACCGCCACCTCGGCGCGCCACGCGGCGTCGCCGCTGCCCGCCTGCAGCTGGCTGAGCCGCTCGTTCAGGTCAGCCAGGGTCTTCTCCTGGTCGGCGAGGCGCTCGTCGAGGGCGCGCCGGGCGTCCGTGCGGGCGAGGGCCTCGCGCTTCAGGGCGTCGAGCGCCTTGGCCCACCGGTCGCGGGTGGGCTTCTCGGCGCGCAGGCCCTCGTTCATCAGCTCGGCCAGGTGCGCCCGGAACTCCTGGGCGTCGGCGGCCTGCGAGGTGTTGAGGGCGATGTCGTCCTGCGTCTCGCGGATCTGGGTGAGCAGGGCCTCGATCTCGGCGCGCAGCGGGCCCAGGCGGGCGTCATCGGCGACGTCGACGTTGACCTGCCGGGCGGTGGTGCCCACGGCGGTCGCGCTGCCGTCGGCGGCCCCGCGCAGGGTGCGCGGCTGGAGCACCTCGGTCAGCGGGAAGAACACCGCGCGGGCCTGGCCGCCCTCGCAGGCCACCGTGGCCTTGCGGGTCACCTGGGCGCGGTCGCCAAACACGACCACCTTCTCGATGGGGTCCGATCGCTCCGCCGCGCCCACGGCGGGCGCGAGGAGGGCGGCGAGGCCCAGGGTCCACGCGAGGTGGGCCGGGCGGGCGATGGGGCGCGGCGTGCCGCGCGTCACAACAGGGCGCTGCATGGGGTGCCTCTTCATCGCTGGTGGAGCCGCCAGTTCTCGGGGCGGCGGATGCGGTAGCTGAAACTCAGGGTCTGCTTCTCGCCGGGCTTGAGCTTGACCTCAAAGGCCATGATGCCCGTGTCGTCGGGGCCCTCGCTGGGCTTGAGCGAGAGCTTGCCGCGCTCGATCTTCAGGTCCTGCACGTCGCTGATGGGGAACTGCTCCACCACCCGCACGGTGATGGCGCGGCGCTTGTGGTTCACCACGTCGATCTCGGTGCGGTAGCCGGTGACGTCCTCCTTGCTGAACACGCCCTCGGTCTTGGTGTTGGGGATCACCCGGCGAACGAACTTGATGTCCTCGTCGGCGCCCAGGGGCAGTTGCAGATCGCCGCCCACGCCGGTGGTGTCGATCTGGCCGGTGCCCACGTAGTCGGCGCCCACGAAGATGTCGACGGGGCCGCCCAGCAGGGGCAGGGCGCCGCTGTTCTTCACGGTGGCCTTGAGGAACGCCGTGGGCTCCAGGGCCGGCGCGGCCTCGTAGAAGGGCTGCACCGGGTAGCGGGCGGCCGACAGCGGCACCGAGTGCTGCTCGGGGCTCGACGGCACCGTCACCTGGGTGGTGGCGCGGTAGACGTAGTCGAGGCCGCCGGCCACGACGGCGGGCAGGCTGGGGTCGTTGAAGGTCGGCCCCTGGGCGGGGGCCGGCTCGAACAGGTCGAGGCCCACCGCCTGGGCCCGGCGGCCGTCGCGGGGGGCGTCCATGCCCTCATAGGGGGCGGCGTCGTCCATGGCAATGCTGGCCTCGGCCATCGGCGGCGGGGCGCCCGGCGCCATGGCGCGGCTGCGCCGGGGCTTCGCCTTGGCGCCGTAGCTGTGGCTGCTTGAGCCGCGGCCCACGCCGGCGGCTGAGCCAAAGGCCACGCCCCCGCCGCCGCTGCCCGAGCCGCGCATGCCCAGGCCCCCGACGCCCATGGCGTCCACGTCACGGCTGGGCTCGGCGCCGGCGTAGGTGGCGCTGGGGTCCTGCGCTCCGACCTGCAGGGCCGCCTGCACGCGCTGCTGCAGGGTCTGGCGTCGCTGGGCCTGCGCCAGCTCCGCAGGGGTCTGGCGGGCGGTCGGC
>JAUHVS010000012.1 GCA_030424955.1 bacterium
TGGCCGTGGGGTGATCGCGAACTCCACTTGAGTTGACGCCCTGCGGTGGCCGCATTGGGACCACGTGCTTCCCCGTCGCCGGCGCTCCGCGCCGACCGTTGTGTGTTCGCGCCTCCCACCCGCGCAGACGGCGGCTTACAGGGTTTTCCGGTCGAGTCGATCGGAGCGCTTGAGTCGGTCGGGGTGGCATGATCTCATCTTGCGCAGACATGCTGCGGGGTGAGGCAGTCGGTGCCAGGGCCACGATCCACGGACTTGCGGAAGCGGGTCGTTGCCGCCATCAAGAACGGGATGCCTCGGGAGGACACCGCGAGGATCTTCAGCGTCTCCGAAGGGAGCATCGGGCGCTGGCTACGGAAGGACCGAGAGCAGCGCTCGGTAGAGCCGGAGCCCATGGGCGGCCCCAACACCGTCGTGATGAGCGACGAGCTGCTCTAGGTGGGGTTCGGGCGCGCAGCAGGCCAGCGCTTGGTGGAGGGCGCGGGCCTCGGCGCTGGGTGGTGGGGGAGGCGAGCCGCTCGTGCTCCAAGACCTCAAGGGTCCATGCGAGGGCGTCGCCGAGGTCCGGTGGCTCATGGCGCCCCCGGGGGGTGAGGGCGGGCTGCGCCCTTGGGGGCATCGTCTGGGGCGACGGGGGATCGCTCGTCACGGGGCTTGACGAGCTCATCGTCGACGAGGCGCTGGGCAAGGGGCTCGGCCTCTGCGCCCAGGTGCGCGGTGAGCTGCGCGACGAGGTCAGGGAGGGTGCCGGCGCGCCAATGGGTGACCAGGTCGACGACGGGCGGGGGCAGGGTGAGGGCCGCGAAGCGCAGGTAGCCGCTGGCGCGGGCGGCGCCGCCCACGCGGCGCAGGGTGCCGCCCCAGCTGAGGGGGCCGTCGGCGGTCGCAGGGGCGGCGCGGGCCGCGGCGGTGGTGCACACGGCGTCGGCGAGGGGGGTGAGGGTGGCCGGGTCCAGGGCCTGCAGGCGGTCCCAGTCGTAAGTGTCGGCGCGGTCGGCGCAGGCGCGGTAGTAGCCCGGGATGTCGGTGATCCAGTCGCCCCAGTCGCCCCGCTGGACGGCGAGGTCGGCGGCGTTGGGATCGCGGGGCAGGCCGAAGCGGGTGTGGCGGGCGACGGCGGCCTGCAGGAGGATCCCGAGGCTGCGCAGGAGGTGCTCGACGGCCTGCCAGAAGCGGCGGCCCCGGGCGCCCTCGTCGTGACGGCAGTACCAGGTGGAGCAGACGGCGTTGCGGTGGCGCCAGATGGCGCACAGGCCGCCGTCGGCGATGAACCAGGGGCAGATGAGGTCAGGGGCGCGGCCGAACTCCCCCGCCTCGACGATGATCTCGTAGGTGGTGTGCTCGTGGTCGTCGATGCCGAGGCCCAGGGGGTGCACGCCCACGCCGCGGCGGATGCGGTCGAGGAGGATCTCTCGGCCACGTGCCATGGCGGGGTCGGGGTCGCGCAGGATGCGGCCCACCAGGAAGTTGGGCAGCCGCGGGACGTAGGTGCAGCACTTGCTGCGCGGGTGGAAGCGCTCGTCGGGTGGGGTGTCGTCTGCACAGAGCAGGCAGTCGCCACAGGTGGCGGTGTGTTCGGGGGCCGGCGGCTCGCCGAGGACCTGGGTGATCCAGCGGGTGTATTGCGGGGGGAGGGCGTCGCCGCTCATCGCGGGGCGAGGGCCGCGCAGGCGAGGCGGGTCCAGTAGCGCGCGCCCGTGGCCAGGATGTCGTCGTTGAAGTCGTAGCGCGGGTTGTGGAGCGGGGCGCGGTCGGTGCCGGCGCCCAGCCACGCGTAGCAGCCGGGGCGCTGCTGCAGCATGAAGGCGAAGTCTTCGCTGCCCATGCTGGGGGCGTGGTCGACACACACTCGGTCGGCGCCGACGAGGTCGCGCGCGACGGCGGTGGCGAGGGCAGCCTCGGCCGCGGTGTTGACGGTGGGCGGGTAGCGGCGCTCGTAGCGCAGGGTGGCGGTGGCGCCGTGGGCGGCGGCGATGCCGTCGGTGAGGCGCTGGAGTTGGCCGGGCAGGGCCGCGTGGATGTCGGGGTCGAGCGCGCGGGCCGTGCCCCGCAGGGTGACGGTGTCAGGGATGACGTTCCAGGTGTCGCCCGCGTTGACCTGGGTGACGCTGACGACGACGGCCTGGGTGGGGTCGGTCTGGCGGCTGGCGATGGTCTGCAGGCCGAGGATGAGCTGCGCGGCCGGGATCATGGGGTCGACGCCGAGGTGGGGCTTGGCGGCGTGGGTGCCCCGGCCCGTCAGGGTGATCTCGAAGACGTCGAAGGCCGCCATGATGGGGCCCGAGCGGATGACGAACTCGCCCGCCGGCAGGCCGGGCCAGTTGTGCAGGCCGTACACGGCGTCGCAGGGGTGTTGGTCGAAGAGGCCGTCCTCGACCATCACGCGGCCGCCCCCCTCGTTCTCTTCAGCGGGCTGGAAGATGAAGTGCACGGTGCCCGCGAAGTCGGGGGCGTGGGCCAGGGCGTGGGCGGCGCCCAGGAGCATGGCGGTGTGGCCGTCGTGCCCACAGGCGTGCATGCGGCCGGGGTGTTGCGAAGCGTAGGGGGCGTCGGTGGCCTCGTGGATGTGCAGGGCGTCGAGGTCGGCGCGCAGGCCGATGGCGCGGCCGTCATCGGGGTGGCGGCCCCTGAGGGTGGCGACCACGCCGGTCTGCGCCAGGCCTGTGCGGACGGTCACGCCAGGGAGCCTGCGGAGCTGGTCGGCTACGAAGGCCGCGGTGCGGGTCTCCTCGAAGGCGGTCTCGGGGTGCTGGTGCAGGGCGCGGCGCCAGCGGGTCATCTGCGCGGTGAGGGCGTCGGTGATCATGGGCGTCTCGCGGGGGCGGCTGCGGTGTGGGCGCCAGTGTCACACGGCGGTCCAGGCCCGGCCAGGGGCTGCTTTCGCGGGGCGGCCGGGTGGCGTATGACGGGGCCGCGGTGTTTCACCGGCGAGGAGGGGTCATGAGCAAGGGCAGAGCGTTGTGGGATCGCCTACGCGGGCTGGCGAGCGCCGGCGGCGGGGGCAAGCCCGGGGGCTGGAAGGGCTGGGCGCTGCCCGCCATCGCCCTGCTGGTGCTGCTGGGGTTCCTGTTCTCGGACAGCGGCGGCTTCGTGGAGATCGAGCCCGGTGAGGTGGCGGTCAAGTACAACAACACCGGGATGAGCTTCCTGGGCCCGCCCGCGCAGGTCATCAAGGAGCAGGGGGTGGTGACCTTCCTGCCGGTGCTGCAGCGGGTCGAGAAGCTGGACGCGCGCCCCCAGATCTTCGTGATGGAGGGGGACTCGGATGTGGATCACAACCACACCCGGCGGCTGACGGTGCGGGCCAACGACGGCTCGAACTTCTACTTCGACCGCCTCGAGATCCACTACCAGCTGGTGGCCAGCGAGGCCGCCTTCGTCATCGCCAACAACGGCCCCGGCGATGAGTACAAGTGGCGCGCGATCCAGGTGCACGCCCGCGAGGTGCTGCGCGATGAGTTCGGCCAGCACTCGTTCCTGGAGATCGCCGATCCGCGCACCTACGGCCAGGCGACGAGCCGGGCGAAGGAGGCGCTGAACGCGCGGCTGCAGCCTCTGGGGCTGGAGGTGACCAACATCCCGCCGCCCAAGCCGAAGTTCGATCAGCGCGTGGAGGGCGCCATCGAGGAGCGCCAGAACGCGGAGCAGGAGATCGAGGTGCAGCAGGAGAAGCGCAACAAGCTCAAGCAGGAGAGCAAGCGGCGCGTGCAGCAGGTGGAGCAGGAGAAGAACGCCGAGTATCAGCAGCTGCTCGGTGAGCTCGAGGCGCGTAAGCAGCAGGCGAACAACGGGTTCATCGCGGCCAAGCGCGACGCCGACAAGTACTTCATCGAGCAGGCCGCCGCCGGCAACGCCTACCGCGAGGAGAAGGTGACCCGCGCGAAGGCCAACGAGGTGGCGTACCGCAAGGACGCCGAGGCGATGGTGGCCAAGATCCGCGCCGTGGGTGACCAGGGCCCGGACGTGCTCAACCGCGAGATCGCAGAGCATGTGTTCCCGCAGCTCGAGCGGGTGTCGGCGACGCCCTACGCGGTGCCGACGTCGCCCATGGACATCCGCTATGTGGGGCAGAAGCCATGAAGCGCGTTCTGAACATTGTGGCGGCCTTGGTGCTGTTCATCTTCTTGGCGCCGTCGATGTGCATGGAGCGCATCGGCCCCGGGCGGATCGGCGTGCGGCGCAGCCTGGAGGGCGGCGTCGCCGAGCATGACTTCACGGTCGGCTATCACATCAGCGTGCCCATGTGGCACTCGTGGTACCAGCTCGATGGCACGGTGCACTACCTGGAGTACAACACCAGCCAGAACACCGCGCTGGATGTGCGCACCAAAGAGAACAACGTCATCTTCATCGATCTGACGATCCCGTATCGCATCATCGACGGGGAGGCCTGGCGCATCGTGCGCGAGGGCTTCGTGGAGAGCTACGAGGACAAGGTGAAGTCGACGGCGACCGGCATCCTGCGCGAGGCGCTGGCCGAGCTGTCGAGCCTGGACGTGCAGCAGCCCGAGAAGCGCGTCGCGGCGGCGAACAAGGCGCTCCCCACGCTGAACAAGGCGCTGGAGCAGTACCACGTGGCGGCGACCCACGTGGTGATCCGGTCCATCGGGTTCCGCGAGCAGTACGAGTCGAAGCTGCAGAACAAGCAGTACTACATCGTGCAGGGGCGCTTGGATGAGGCGCGGCAGCGGGAGCTGGCCGCGAAGCAGGAGACGGAGACCTTGGAGAAGGTCATCGTCAAGGACATCGCCCTCAAGCGCGAGGAGTGGAACAAGCAGATCGAGGAGATGAAGTCCCGCTTCGAGCTCGAGATCGCCACCATCGAGGCGGAGTCGACCCGCTACGAGCGGGCCCGGCGGGCCGCGGCGGACGCGGCGTTCTCGGAGCACAAGGCCGAGGGCGACCTGGCCGAGGCGATGGCGTCGGCGCTGGGGCAGCGGCTGCGGGCCGAGGCGCTGGCCACGAAGGCGGGCAAGACCTTCAGCGCCATCGAGGCGGTGCGGCGGTTCAAGCTGGGCGACGTGACGCTGAACTCGAGCGATCCGCAGTTCCTCTACCAGTTCGGGAGTATGGCCGCCTGGCGGCGCTTCTTCATGGGGGACTAGGCCGTGCTGCGCCGGATCTTGATGCTGGCGGTGCTGGGCGCCGTGGTGTGGGGGGGGCTGACCGCCTGGCGCCGGGTGCGCCAGTGGCTGCCCCCGACCATCCCCGATGACTGGCGGGCGCTCGGGGCCCAGGATCCGGTGCTGGCGGACGCGCTCGACCTGTGGGACCGGCTGGGCCGGCTGTCGCGGGACGCCGCGCCCCAGCAGCGGCTGGCGCTCCTGCGCGGGGTGCACGGCTGCCTGGCGGATCTGGTGGCGCTGGTGCGGGTGCGGGTGGATCTGCGCGACTACCTGGCCCGCGCCGGGGCCGCCGATGAGCCCGCGCTGCAGGCCCGCGCCGAGGGGCTGGCGGGGGCGGCCGAGGCGGCGCGCGATGAGCTGCGCGGGGTGTACGCCGAGCTGCTCGCGGCCTTTGAGCACGACACGGACGGCGGCGAGGCGGCGGTGCGGCGCACCCAGGGGGTGCTGGCGGATCTGCGGCATCAGGCGGCGGCCGAGCAGGAGCTGCGGGCCTGGCTGACCGAGCGGGCCGGGTAGGCTCGGGTGGGCTTGGGCGACACACTGCGGCGCTGGGGCTGGCTGGCGTGGCTCGGGGCCGTGGGCTGCCGGGCGCCCAGCGAGGCGCCCCACCGCCCCACGGTGGCCGCCCCGGCCACGGCGGCCGCGCAGCCGCTGGCTGAGCCCGATCGCGAGGCCCTGCTGCGGGCCCTGTCGGGGCGCTGGCAGGTCACCGAGCCCGACGGCCAGACGGCGGAGTGGGTCATCGCGGGGGTGGAGCTCACGCGGCGGCAGGGCGATCAGGTGCAGCACGGGTGGATCGAGGTGCCTCAGGCGGGGCGGCTGGTGGTGCGGTTCGGCGCCGCGCGGCCGTGGTTCTTGGGGTTCGCCGTGGATGGGCCGCGGGTGTGGATCGGCCCCGGCCGCACCGGGCTGCGCACCGCAGACGGGCGCTGGATGGCCTACGACAACGGCTGGGTGGTGCGGGCCGTTGACGGCCGCTGTCGGTGGTACCCGCGGCAGATGAAGGGGGGCCACGGGGCGCCCCAGCCGGTGGTCTGCGCGCTGCGCGAGGGCACCTGGGGCTACGACCTGCCGCGGCGCAGCCGGTCCGGCCCGAGCGACGGCCGGTCGCTGAGGCTCGAGGGGTCAGCGGCGGTGGGGCCGGGCCTGCACCCGGCGGTGCGCTTGCCCGCCCGCTGAGGGCCGACAGGCCGGTCGCGCTGGGCGGCCGGGGCCGCTGCCGTCGGGGGGCGACGGCGCAGCCCAAGATCTCAGGTAGGGTCGATCAGAGGGCCTCGATCTCGAGGGTGTAGCGGCCGCCCTGGGCGCCCAGGAAGCCGGCGATGCCGAGGGTGGCCGGGCCGCTGTGGTCGAAGGTCTCGACGTCGTCCTCGGTGTCGCTGCCGATGAGCACGCCCCGGGCGTTGGGCTGCGGCTCGAAGCCGAAGCCGTCGGCGCGGCGGCGGTAGACGTACATGTTCAGATCGCCGTCGGCGTGGGTGAAGCGCAGGGTGGCCCGCCAGGGGCCGTCGATGGCGACGCGGTAGTAGTCGTAGTTCTCATCGCACAGGCCGCCCTCGATGGTGCCGGCCTCGATGACCGGGGCCTGGTCGAAGAAGTTGTTGGGGCCCTCCTGGGGCTCCTCGTCCTCGGGGCCGCAGTTCGCGCTGAACTGGGGGCCGCGGGGGCGGCTGTAGTCGGCCTCGGGGTCGCGGATGATGTCGGTCAGCGGCAGGAACGAGCCCCGGGACTGGAGGCTGTCGGTGATGACGCGCATGTCGCGCTTACGCACGATCCAGTTGGTCGGGAAGAACTCGATGAAGTCCTGGAAGTGGATGAAGTTGTCGACCCGCGAGTCCTCGATGTGGGTGTTGATGCCGCCCACCCGGACGCCGTGGCTGTCGCCGATGATCCGGCTGACGTGCTGCTGGGCGTACTCCGCGGTGGCGTTGTTGCCGCCGTCGGCGGTCTGGCTGACCACGTAGACGATCTCCATGCCGCCCAGCTGCGGCAGCCACTTCTTGAGGATCTGCTTCCACTGGGTGCACGCCGGGCACCAGCCGGCGGTCATGACGATCATCAGCGTGTTCTTGTCGGCGTAGTCCGCGAAGCAGCGGAAGTCGTCGAGGCTGAAGTGGAACTGCGTGCCGTCGGCGCGGTAGGCGTCGGGCCAGTTCAGGGGCGGGGCCGTGCTGCCGTAGCGCAGGACGTCTTGGTAGAAGGGGTACTCGCCGCACTTGACGGTGCCGCGCCAGGTGCCCGTCACGCCGTCGTGGGTCACGGCGACGCTGATAGGCCCACCGGCCACGGCGGTGAACTGCTGGCCCTCGATGGCGAAGATGCGCTCGTCGTCCACCGTGAACGCCGGGGCGTCCAGGGTGGCGCTGGTGCCGTCGGAGTAGTGGGCCGTCGCCGTGAAGGTGACGACGTCGTCGATGTTGAGCTGGGCCTTGCTGGGCGCCACGTCGACGCGATCGAGGGTGACCGCGACCTGACCGCCAGCCCCGCCGGCCCCGCCAGCGCCGCCAGCGCCGCCAGCGCCGCCCGCCCCGCCCGCGCCGCCGGCGCCCGCCATGTCGGCGACGTCCAGCGGCGGATCGGCGGTCTCTTCACTCTCGGTGCAGGCGGTGGCGAGGGCGGTCGCCAGCAGGCCCACGGCGGCCCAGGTCCAGGTCATGCGCATGTGAACTCTCCGGTCATCGGGTACGGGCTGAGGGTGCCGAGGAAGCACGGCGGCGGCAAGTCGCGCCCCCCGCGCGCTCGCCCAAAGGGGGTACGGGGGTGGGCCCGCAGAGATTACCGGGGGTGGGCGCGCCGCCGCACCGCGAGGGGCTGCGGGCGCCCCTGACAGCCCCGCGGCGGGGCGCCGGCGGCGTCAGAGCAGCACCTCGCGCGGGAACGGGCGGCGGTTGTAGCCGCTGCTCATGACCCGCCCGTAGGCGCCCGCGGTGGCGATGAGCAGCACGTCGCCCTCGTGGGTCTCTGGCAGCCAGCGATCGCGGCCGAGGGTGTCGCCGGTCTCGCAGATGGGCCCCACGATGTCGACGGGGGCCACCGGGGGGGCGTCGAGGCGGCTGAGGTTGGCGATGGCGTGCCAGGCGCCGTACAGGGCCGGGCGGATGAGGGTGTGCATGCCGGCGTCGACGCCCACGTAGCGGCGCTCGCCCTTGGTCTTGACCTGGGTGACCCGCGCCAGCAGCACGCCGGCCTCGGCCACCAGGAAGCGGCCGGGCTCCATCCACAGCGACAGGTGTGGGTGCTCGGCCTTGAAGGCGCTGAGCTGGGCGCCCACGGCGGCGAGGTCGAGCGGGGTCTGGCCGGGGCGCTCGACGATGCCCAGGCCGCCGCCGAGATCGAGGATCTGCACGTCGGGGAAGTGGGCCGCGGCGGCGGCGAGGAAGCGCGCCGTCTGGGCCCAGCCGTCCGGCGTGCGGATGCCGCTGCCCGCGTGGGCGTGGAGCCCCACCACGGTGCAGCCCGCGGCGCGGGTGAGGGCGACGGCCTCGTCGAGGCGCTCGGGCACGATGCCGAACTTGCTGCGCGCGCCGGCGGTGCGGACGTGCACGTGGTGGCCCCGGCCCTGGCCGGGATCGAGGCGCAGGAACACGCGCTGGCCCTGGAAGAGCTCGGGCCACGCCTGCAGCGGGTAGAGGCTGTCGAGGGTGACGTTGACCCCGGCGGCGAGGCCGGCGGCGTACTCGTCCATCGGCGCGAAGTTGGGCGTGAAGAGCACCCGCTGCGGATCGAGGCGCGGGAAGAGGCTGCGGACGTGCTGCACCTCGCCCAGGGAGACGCACTCGAAGCCGTAGCCCTGGGCGCGGAGGGCGCCGAGGATCTGGGGGTGGTCGTTGGCCTTGATGGCGTACAGGCGCCGGTCGAGGGCGGTCAGGCCCTTCAGGGCGCGGGCGCGGGCCTCGATGGTGGCCTGCTCGTAGACGTAGGCGGGGGTGCCCTGGGCGGCCACCCGCAGCAGGTCGTCGCGGCGGGTGCGCCACCAGGGCGCGGGGCCCGTGGCGGCGGGGCTGGCCAGGGCGACGGCGCTGGGGGTGGTGAAGAACCGGGCGTGCAGGTCGCGCACGAGGCGGTCGGCCTGGTGGGCGTCCACCACGACGGTGAGGTTCACGTCGCTGGCGGCCTGGCTGACCAGGTGCACGCGGTGCTCTTCGAAGGCCTTCAGGGCGGGCCCGAGGCGGTGGAGGATCGCCCGGATACCGCGGCCCACGAGGCTGACGGCGGCCACGTCGGCGATGAGCCGGGCGCGGCAGTGCGGGGCCAGGGCCTCGAGCAGGGGCCCTACGGCGACGCCCTCGGGGGCGAAGGACACGGTGACGTTGGCCTCGCTCGTGCTGATCAGGTCGATGCTGACGGCGTGGCCGGCGAAGATCTGGAACACCTGCGCCAGGAAGCCGACCTGCTGCCACATGCCCAGCGTGTCCATGCTGATCAGGGCGACGTCGCGGCGGCAGGCGATGGCCTTCAGCGCGGGGGCGGCGGCGGCCGAGGGCTCGATGGTGGTGCCGGCCGCCTCGGGGGCGCCGTAGCCGTGCAGCACCAGCGGGATGCCCGCCTGCGCCAGGGGGCGCACGCAGCGCGGGTGCAGGCCCGGGGCGCCGGCGGTGGCGAGCTCCTGGGCCTCGTCGGGATCGAGCCGGGGGATGCGCTGGGCGGCGGGCTCCTGGGTGGGGTCGGCGGTGAACAGGCCGGGGGTGTCGGACCACAGGGCGCACTGGCGGGCCCCGAGGCGCACGGCGAGGTCGGCGGCGCCGAGGTCACCGGCGCCCGGGCCACGGTGGGTCGGGCCGGCCGCGTAGGCCGCGGGCCACAGGCCGACGGGGCTGTCGCCCGCCGGCGCGTCGGGGCCGTGCACCTGGGCGCCGAGGCCGGGCGCGACGATGGCCGCCAGCAGGTCGGCCCAGGCGAGGCCCAGGCGCGCCGTCAGGCGGGGGGTGGCCTCGCCGGTGAGGCGGACGCCGTCGAGCAGGCGCTTGATCTCGTCGGTGCCGGCGGCGAGGGCCTCGGCCGGGACCTGCAGCGCGTCCGCGAGGGCCGCGTGGGCCGCCAGCGCGTCGTCCAGGCCGTCGCCGGGGGCGCCGCTGAGCGCGGCGTCGATGAGCGGGCCCATGGGCTGGGGGTGTGTGAGCGCGAGGGCGACCCGCTGGCCCGCGCGGCGGTGGGCCGCGACGACCGCCTGGACGACCCGCCAGGGGGCCGCGGTGAGCAGCGACGGGCCGCGCAGGCCCAGGACCACCCAGTCGGGGGGCGTGGCGTCGGCGGGCGGGGCGGTGGGTGTGGTCATGGCGCTGGGCTCAGGGGCTGGGGAGCAGGCGGGCGAGCTGGTCGAAGAGGGCGCGGCGCACGGGCGCGGGCAGCCGGTGGCCGACGCCGGGGAAGACCTGCAGCTCGGCGGGGCGCCCGCTGGCGACGAAGGCGGCGACGGTCTGTCGGGCGCCGGCGAGGGGCACGCGGGTGTCGGCGCCCCCGTGCAGGGCGTACACCGGCGGCGCCGTGCCGCGGGGCTTGGCGTCGGGGCGCAGGGGGCTGGGGAGCAGGCCGCCCACGGGCAGGCAGGCCGCGTACAGGGCGGGGGTGTCGGCGCAGGCGAGGAAGCTGAGCATGCCGCCCTGGCTGAAGCCGGTGATGACGGGCTTGCCGACGGTGGGGCGGGTCTGGGTGAGGGTGGTGGCGAGGTGGGCGAGCCGCTGGGCCGAGTCGCGCATGTCGGCCACGCGATCCACCCCGGCGTCGGTGCTCAGGGCGAACCAGGTGTAGCCGCGACCGTAGGCGCGCTTGCCGGCGGGGGCGATGACCCGCGCCTGCAGGGGCAGGCCCTCGAAGAGGCGCACGAAGGCCTCGGGGCGGTCGCCCAGGCCGTGCACCGCGATGATCATCGGCAGCCGGGCGTCGGGCGCCGCGCCGCCGGTGACGATCTCGACGGTGCGCAGCAGCGGGGTCTGCTTGGCGAGCCCCAGGCCGGGGGCCAGGCACAGGGCCAGGCAGGCGGCGAGGGGGGCGAGGGCGCGCCACGGGCGGGGCCAGGGCCGCAGGGACGGGTCGGAGGCGACAGGCATGGGCGCAGGGTAGCAGCGCGGGCCGTCTCGCGCCGCTGCGGCTGTGTGCGGGCTCGCTGGCGCGGCGCGGGGCGGGGGCCTCAGCCTTGGATGTCCAGCCGCTTCATCCACTTCCACAGGGTCACGCGGCTGACGCCCAGGCGGGTGGCGGCCTCGGCGCGGCGGCCGTCGCAGGCGAGCAGGGCGGCGCGGATGGTGGCGGCGTCGAGGCGGCGGCGCCGAGGGGGCGGCGCGGGCCGAGGCCCCGGCTGCGCGACGTCGGGCGGCAGGCAGTCGGGCTCGATGACGCTGCCGCGGGTCAGCACGGTGGCGTACTCCAGGGCGTGCTGCAGCTCGCGCACGTTGCCGGGCCAGTGGTGGGCGCGCAGGCGGTGCATGGTGGCCGCGCTCAGGGCCTTCGGGGGCTGGCGGCGGCGCTGCGCGCAGCGCGCCAGGAAGTGGTCCACCAGGGCCGGCAGATCGCTGAGGCGGTCGCGCAGCGCGGGCAGCTCGATGGGGACCACGGCCACGCGGTAGTAGAGGTCCTCGCGGAACTGACCGGCGGCCATCAGGGCGCGCAGGTCGCGGTGGGTGGCCGCGATCACCCGGATGTCGACGGGCCGGGCGTGGTTGTCGCCGATGCGCTCGATCTCGCGCTCCTGCAGCACCCGCAGCAGCTTGCCCTGCATGGCCAGGGGCACGTCGCCCAGCTCGTCGAGGAGCAGGGTGCCGCCGTCCGCCGCCTCAAAGCGGCCCATGCGGTCCGTGAGCGCGCCGGTGAAGGCCCCGCGCCGGTGACCGAAGAGCTCGCTCTCGAGCAGGGTCTCGGGCAGGGCGGCGCAGTTGACGCGCACGAAGGGGCCGTCGCGGCGGGGGCTGGCCTGGTGGATCGCCTCGGCCACCAGCTCCTTGCCGGTGCCCGTCTCGCCCAGGATCAGCACCGACGCGTCGCTCTGCGCGGCCAGGGCCACCCGGTCGAAGAGCTGCTGCATCAGCGGGTGGCTGCCGATGATGCGGCCGCAGGGGCGCGCGGCCTGCACGGCCTGCTGCAGCGCGGCGACCTCGGCCTCGAGGCGGAGCACATCGGAGACGTCGAGGGCGGACTCCAGGGCGCCGGTGATCTCGCCCTGGGCGTTGCGCAGGAGCCGGGCGTTCTTGACCACCGCGACGCGCTCGCCGTCCTTGCGGCGCACGGTGCAGCGCTTCTGGGTGACCTCGCCCGCGTCCCACAGCCCACAGGCGTCCTCGGGGCCGGTGCAGGTGCCCGTGAAGCAGGCGTCGCCCTGCAGCAGGGTGCAGGGCTGGCCCAGGATCTCCTGGGCGCTGTAGCCCGTGAGCCGCGCCATCTCGCTGTTCCAGCTGGTGATGTGGCGCTGCGCGTCGATGGTGAACAGCCCGCCCGGCAGGGTGTCGAGGGCTTCGCTCAGCACCTGGCTCGCGTCCAGGTGCGCGAGGGCGGCCAGCACGTGGTCGCTCGGGTGGTGGGCGTCGCGGTTGGGCATGGCAGGCCTCCAATCGTGACTGCCCATCGGAGATCCAGCGGGCGGACTCCAGGGGTGAGGCGGCGGCGACGCTTGCCTCGGCCGGGCGCTTGCCGTTCAATTCGCGCTTTCAGCCCCCAGCCCAGAGGCCAGCACGTGACTGAGCGCGAGCCCCCGCGGAACTTCCTGGAGCAGATCGTCGAGTCGCACCTGCGCGACGGCACCCACGGTGGGCAGGTGGTGACCCGGTTCCCGCCGGAGCCCAACGGCTACCTGCACATCGGGCACGCCAAGTCGATCTGCCTCAACTTCGGCATCGCCCAGAAGTATGGCGGCGTCTGCCACCTGCGCATGGACGACACCAACCCGCTGGCCGAGGAGGTGGAGTTCGTCGAGTCGATCCAGGCCGACGTGCGCTGGCTTGGCTTCGACTGGGGCGAGCACTTCTTCTTCGCCAGCGCCTACTACGAGCGGCTGTACGAGCTGGCCGTGGGGCTCATCAAGGCCGGCAAGGCGTACGTCGACGACCAGAGCGTCGAGGCCATCCGCGCGGGGCGCGGCACGCTGACGGCGCCGGGCACCCCGAGCCCCTGGCGGGACCGCAGCGTCGAGGAGAACCTGAGCCTGTTCGCGCAGATGCGGGCGGGGGCCTTCCCCGACGGCAGCAAGGTGCTGCGGGCCAAGATCGACATGGGCGCGCGCAACATCTTGATGCGCGATCCGCTCATGTACCGCATCCGCCACGCGCACCATCACCGCACGGGCGACACCTGGTGCATCTACCCGATGTACGACTTCGCCCACGGGCTGAGCGACGCCATCGAGGGCATCACCCACTCGATCTGCACCCTGGAGTTCGAGAACAACCGCGAGCTGTATGACTGGTTCGTGGCGAACACGGGGATCCAGCCGCAGCCCAAGCAGTACGAGTTCGCGCGGCTCAACATCGACTACATGGTGATGAGCAAGCGCAAGCTCAAGCAGCTGGTGGACGAGGCCCACGTGGACGGCTGGGACGACCCCCGCATGCCCACGGTGGCCGGCCTGCGGCGCCGCGGCTTCACGCCCGAGTCCATCCGCGCCTTCGCCGAGATGGTGGGCGTGACCAAGGCCAACACCACCATCGACTACGCCAAGCTCGAGTTCGCCATCCGCGACGATCTCAACCACACGGTGTCGCGGGTGATGGCGGTGGTGGACCCCCTGGAGGTGGTGATCACCAACTACCCCGAGGGGCAGACGGAGTCGCTGGACTGCGCGCTCTACCCCCACGACCACCCCCTGGAGGGCAGCCGCGCGGTGCCCTTCGGCCGCACGATCTACATCGACCGCAGCGACTTCGCCGCCGAGCCGCCCAAGGGCTGGCGTCGGCTCGCGCCCGGGGTCGAGGTGCGGCTGCGCTATGCGTACTTCGTGACCTGTGAGCGGGTGATCACCGACGCCGACGGGCAGGTGGTGCGCTTGGAGTGCCGCTACGATCCGGCCACCCGCGGGGGCGCGGCGCCCGACAACCGCAAGGTGGCGGGCACCCTGCACTGGGTGGCGGCCGAGGGGGCCGTGCCCGCGGAGTTCCGGCTGTACGACCGGCTGTTCACCGAGGCGGCGCCGGGGGCGCGCACGGGCGATCCCCTCGACGATCTCAACCCCGAGTCCCTGACGGTGCAGCGCGGCTGGGTGGAGCCCAGCATCGCGGCGCACCCGGCGGGCACGCGCTACCAGTTCGAGCGCACGGGCTACTTCATCAGCGACAGCGAGGACAGCCAGCCCGGCGGGCTGGTGTTCAACCGCATCGTGACCCTGCGCGACACCTGGGCGAAGCAGGTCAGCAAGGCCGACGCGGCGCCGGCCGCGGCCTCGCAGGCGCCCGCGGCGCGGCGGGCCGAGAAGGCGCGGCCGGCGAAGCGCACCAAGGCGCAGATCCGCGCCCACGAGCGGGCGGCCGACCCGGCGCTGGCCGCGCGCTACGCCACCTACCAGGCCGATCTGGGCCTGGACGAGGAGACGGCCGATCTGCTCACCGGCGAGGCGGCCGTGGCGGATCTGTTCGACCAGGCGCGGGCCGCCTACGCGGGCGACCTGGCCGGGCTGGCCAAGTGGTTCGTCAACGAGCTGGCCGGGGCCCTGGGCGACCGGGACACGGCCACGCTGCCCACCGACGGCGCGGCCCTGGCGGCGCTGGTGGCCCTGGTGGACGCCGGCACGGTGACCAGCCGCGCGGCCAAGGACGTGCTCGAGGTGCTCCTGGCCGAGGGCGGCGCGCCGGCGGCCATCGTCAAGGCGCGGGGCCTGGAGGTGCTGGACGACAGCGACGCGCTGGCCCGCACCATCGACGGCGTCGTCGCCGCGCACGCCGACATGGCGGCGCGCTTCCGCGGGGGCGAGCAGAAGCTGTTCGGCTTCTTCATCGGCCAGGTGATGCAGGCCACGGGCGGCAAGGCCGATCCCAAGGCGGTGCGCGCGCTGCTCACCGCGCGGTTGACGGCCTGAGCCAGGCGCCCGCCCCCCGCTTCGAGGACGGCCCCCCGCGCGGGGTGGTGGTCTGCGACGTCGAGGCCACCTGCTGGGCCCCGCCCGCCACGGGCGCCCGGCGACCCGACCACCGCCACGCGGCCGAGATCATCGAGATCGGCGCGGTGCGGCTGCACCCCGACCAGCTCACGGTCACCGACCACTTCACCTGCCACGTGCGGCCCGAGCGCCACCCGGCGCTGTCGGCCTTCTGTACCGAGCTGACGGGCATCACCCAGGCGCAGGTGGACGCCGCCGCGCCCTTCGGGCCGGCCTTCGACGCCTTCATGGCGTGGGTGGGGCCGGCCGACGGGGTGGATCTGGTGGCGTGGGGGCCCTTCGACCACTTCAAGCTCTCGACGCAGGCCGTGGCGGCGGGGCGCCCGGCGCCCGGCTGGCGGCCCGTGGACGCCCGCCAGCGCTTCGCGGACTGGTGGCGCTGGACCCGGCGGCAGCGGGGGCACATGGGGCTGGCGGCGGCCCTCGCGGCCGCTGAGCTGGCGCCGCAGGGGCAGGCCCACCGGGCGCTGGATGACGCGCGGAACACCGCCCGGCTGTGGGCGCACATCTGCGATCCCCGGCGGGCGTCGGCGCAGGCTCAGCTGGTGCTGCAGGTGCTGGCCGCCCACGATCCGCAGCCCATCCACCGGGGCTTTGTGAGCGCCGTCGATGACACCGCGCGGCGGTGGTACGAGCGCGCCCTCAAGGAGCTCAAGCGGGCCGGGGCGGTGCGGGTGTCGTCGGGGGACGCCCACGCGGTGCTGAGCCCCCGGGGGCGCGAGGCGGTGGCGGCGCTGGGCTCGACCGGCCCCGGCGGCTCAGCGGCAGTCTAGGGCGTTCACCGTCAGGGTCTCGGCGGCGCCCCCGGCGGTGCGGGTGCCGAGGATGAGCCCGTTGGCGTCCATGGCCCAGCGGATCTCGGTCGCGGCGGCGCCGGCGGCGGGCTCGAGCGGGTGCGCGACGCCGGTGGGGACGCCGTTCACCAGGGGCGTGTAGGCCGGGGTGCTGGCGACCTGTCCGGGCCCCGTGGGCTGGAGGCTACGGCCCACCACCACGGGCCGGCCCGAGAGGGCCAGGACGCCCGTGGGCGAGCGCATGGGCAGCGGGTGGCTGGCGGGCAGGGCGTCGGGCAGGTCGCCCACGCCCGGGGCCAACGGCACGCCCACCACGACGGGGTTGTTCGCGCCCGCCTGCAGCACCCCCCACCAGGTGTCGCCGACCACGCCGGCGGCGATGACGTCCGCCCCCAAGGACAGCTCGTCGATGCCGTCGCCCGAGACGGCGCCCCCGGCGTCCACCTGCCGGCGGATCCGCACCAGGCGGGTCGAGCGGTCCCGCCAGCGCCTCACGTACAGGACGTCGATGGCCGGGGAGCCGTCCGGGCCCAGCTCAGCGAGGCGCAGCCAGGGTCCGCCCACCACGGGTGAGGGATCGCCCACGGCGACCAGCGCTGAGGTCGTGTTCACCGCCGCCAGCGGCGCGCGCCCGAGCACCACGCGCTCGACGTTGTCGATATCGATCTGCACGGCGGCCGTCCAGAGCGCGGTCTCTGTCACCAGGGCGGTGGGCGCGCGCAGGGCAGCGTCGGGGGCGTCGATGTCTGCGAAGAGCCAGGCGCCCCGGACGAAGTCGCCACGGCTGAAGATCAACGCCTTGCGCGGGCCGGCCCGGCTCTCGCTGATGCGGGCCCCCAGGTAGAGCACGCCGTCGTCGTGGGTCAGCACGGGCTCGGCCAGGATGGTCTCTGGGACGGGGTACTCGACGACAGATCCGAAGGCCGTGCCGTACAGCTTGAGGCTCTCGGGGCCCGTCCAGGCCACCACGGGGCCGGCCTGCATGGCGCTCACCGACCAGCCGGTCGGGGGCGCGAGCAGCGCCGTGTCGGCGCCCTGCGGGCTGCCCGGCGCCAGCGCCTCGGCGCAGCCGGCCTCGCAGCCGGGCTGGCCGTCCAGATCGAGGGCCAGGGGCACGCACTGGCACGCGCCCGCCGCGCACTCGGCGCGCTGACCGCACAGCGCGCCCTCGTCGACGGTCCCATCGCAGTTGTCGTCGAGCCCGTTGCAGGCCTCGGGCTCGCGTCGCACGGCGCCCTCGCAGCGCACGGCGCCGGCGACGCAGCGGGTCTCGCCGACCTGAATGCAGCGGTCGGCGTCGACGGCCTCGCAGGCCACCGGGGGATCGTCTGGGCTGCAGGCTGGGGGCTCGGCGTCTTCGGGCGGCTCAGCGTCCTGGGTCGGCTCGGCGTCCTGGGTCGGCTCGGCGTCCTGGGTCGGCTCAGCGTCCTGCCGGGGCTCGGCGTCCCGCCGGGGCTCCGCGTCCCGTCGGGGCTCCGCGTCCTGCCCGGGTTCGGCGTCGGGCCCTGTGTCCTGGGCCCCTCGATCGGCCAGTCCGCCCCCGTCGCCCGCCGGGCCCCGATCGGCGGGGCCCGTGGCGTCCTCGCTGGGCAGGCACACGCCCAGGCGGCAGACCGCCCCGGGCGGGCACTCGCCCGGCCCACACTCGTCCTCGATGGCGGGCACGCAGCCCGCCAGCAGCCAGAGCGCGGCGATGATCTGTCGGCCCATGCTGACCTCCCCAGGTGGGTTGAACCACGGCGCCGAGCGGGGCACAACCACCGGGCAGCTGACCCCCCCTCAGGAGGCCCCGGTGATCGAACACGCGCCCCTCGACGAGACGGTGTGCGCCGCCCTGGCCGCAGTGCCCGCAGGGGCATGGGTGGCCACCGACGCGGACGGCACGCTGTGGGCCGGCGACTGCGGCGATGACTGCATGCGCTGGCTGAAGGCCACCCGCGAGCCCAGCCTGGCCGTCGACGCCTACCTCGCCCGGGAGCAGGTGGACTACGCGGGCGCGTGCATCGAGTCGGCGGTGCACCTCGACCGGCTGGGCGGGGCCGACCCCAGCCTGCGGGCCTTCCTGTCGACCCGGCTGAGCCTGCGGCCCTGGCTGGTGGCCGCCCTGCGCGCCGCCGAGGCCCGGGGCGTGCACATCGGGGTGGTGACCGCCGCGCCCGCTGCGGCCGCCCGCGAGGCCCTCGCGCACTTCGGGCTGGCCTGGCCGGTCCTGGGCATCACCGTGCAGGCCGGCGTGGTGCAGGCGCCGGCGCCGGTGGGGCCCGGCAAGCCGGCGGCGTGGCAGGCGGCCGGGCTGCCCGTGCCGGCGGTCGCCCTCGGCGACTCGGTACACGACGAGCCGCTGCTGGCCCACGCCGAGCGGGGCTTCCGGCTGGTGCCGGCCCGATGAGCGCCCGGGCCGCTGACGGCAACCTGTTCGCCGACGCCGCGCCGCCCGCCACGGGGGAGCGCTTCGAGGTGCTGCGCCGGCTGGGCGGGGTGGAGGTCGAGCGCATCGTCAGCTCGGCGACGCCTGATCCCGCCGAGTACCGCCAACCCCACGACGAGTGGGTGGTGCTGCTGTCGGGCTCGGCTGAGCTGGTGGTGGACGGCGCGACGGTGCGCCTGGCGCCGGGGGACCACCTGTGGCTGCCCGCCCACACGCCCCACCAGGTCACGCAGACCGCGCCGGGCACCGTGTGGCTGGCGCTGCACGCCAAGGGCGGCTGACTCAGGTGTTGGGTGGGCGGGAGGGTGAGCCCGCCGCTCCCCTGGAACCGTTCGACCGCGGGGGCCGACAGGGGAGCGATCGGGCGGGCGGGGCGCGCGGCGGGAGGGAGCCCACGCCCCGAGTCGATCAGTGCCGGCTGCCGCAGGCCGCGCCGCCCATCATCGGGTCACAGCTGTAGCCCAGGGCCTCGAAGTCGAAGGCCGGGTTGTTGTGGCAGTCGCCGCAGTCCAGGGCCCGCGCCGCCGGCGCGACCTCGTGGTTGATGCCCATCCACATCTCGGTGTAGCCCCAGGCCCAGTCGCCGACGCCGTAGCTCTCGTCCGCGCCGATCTGGCTGCTGACCCGGGCGCCCGTGGTGAGGGTCTCGGCCCACAGCGCCTCGACGGCCTCAGCAGACCACGCGTCGGCGGCCGGGATTCGCGGCCAGAAGCCGCCCGGGCCGAAGAGCTTGGGCACGATCACCAGCCGGCGGACCGGGTCGATGGCCTGGCGGCCGCGCATGACCTTGAAGGGCCAGATCAGGGCGTCCTGGGCGTCGATGTCGGCCACGGGGCGGCCGAGCACGATCGGGTTGTTCTCGCCGCCAGCGCCCTCGGGGAACTGGTCGGTGATGGTCATGCGCTGGGCGCGGCCGTCCCACCAGCCGTACTCGGGGCGCACGTTCTTCATCCACACGAAGTCGCCCTTCATGGCGTCGTAGGTGGTCACGGTCGTGCCGTCGGCGAGCTCGCCCTGCTCCACGCCGTTGGCGCCGCGGGTGCGGTCACCGGCGGTGGCCCAGTCCCAGTTCATCTTGGTGGGCTGCGCGCGGCTGAAGGCGGGCACGTGGCAGGTCTGGCAGGCCACGTCCTGGGCGTGGTTGTTCAGCAGCGGGTTGGCGTGCACGTCGGCGTCGTGGCAGTCGGTGCAGGACACGCGGCCGGTGGTCGCCACGTTGTGCACGCTGCGGCCCATGATGTTGTGGCTCTCGCCGGCGTGGCAGTTGGCGCACTGCAGGCCACGGCCCATGTGCACGTCGTCCTCGCGGGTGGCGCGCAGCAGGTTCGAGCCCAGATCGCCCTTCTTCACGTTGTCGCCGCCGCCGGCGCTGAAGTGGCAGCTGCCGCAGTTGGCGGTGGTGGTCTGGTTGACGCTGCGCGCCGCGGCCACCAGGTCGAGGTCCGGCGCCGGGTTGCCGGCCAGGGTGGGCGCCTTGGCGTACTGCGCGGTGTCGGCGTGGCAGCTCAGGCAGTCGATCTTGGTGGCGTCCTGGAAGTTGAAGCTGTCGTCGCGCAGGTCATAGCCCGCGTGGCACTGGGTGCAGCGCGCCTCGTTGCTGGGCACGGCGATGCAGAAGTTGTTGATCAGGTTCTTCTTGCCGAAGGTCGTGGCGTCCTCGCGGCCCTGCAGGCCCGGGCTCGGGCCGGCCCAGTTCCAGTGAGGCGTGCGCATGAAGTGATCGGCCTGCTCCTGGTGGCAGGTCAGGCACGCCGCGGTCACGGCCGGGCCGTTCTCGAAGGGGCCCGCCAGGGCGTCCAGGTTGGCGTGCACGCCGTTGCGGCGGCAGACGCCCTCGACGCAGATCTCGGTGCCACCACAGGTGCCCACGCACACGGGGGCCTCGCCGCTCAGATCGCACACCTCGCAGGGGCCGCAGCCCGGGTCACACGCCGGCGCGGGCGGCGCCTGGCACACGCCCTCGACGCACTCGAGGCCGTCGCCGCAGGCGTTGACACACACGGGGCTGTCGCCGCTCACGTCGCAGATCTGGCAGGCGTCGCACGCGGGCTCGCAGGCCGGCGGCGGGATCGCCACGCAGGCGCCCTCGACGCACTCGGTGCCGTCGCCGCAGGCGTCGACGCACACGGGGCTGTCGCCGGTCACGTCGCAGGTCTGGCAGGCGTCACAGCCGGGCTCGCAGGCGGGCGGCGGGCCGGCCACGCAGGCGCCGGCCACGCACTCGGTGCCGTCGCCGCAGGCGTCGACGCACACGGGGCTGTCGCCGGTCACGTCACAGGCCTGGCAGGGGCCACAGCCCGGATCGCAGGTGGGGGCGCCGTCCGGCGCGCACTGCCCGTCCACGCAGGCGGTGCCAGCCGCACAGGTGTCGACGCACAGGCCGACCTCGCCGCTGGTGTCGCACAGCTGGCAGGGGCCGCAGCCCCCCTCGCAGGTGACGGGCGGGGTCACGGTGTCGCCGACGCACACCCCGGCCTGGCAGGTGGCGTTGTCGCCGCACGCGCTGACGCACTGGGCGACGTCGCCCGTGTCGTCGCACACCTCACAGGCGGCGCGATCGCAGGCCGGGGTACAGGCTGAGGCCACCCCAGCGTCGGCGCCGGTGGCGGTGTCTTCGTCGTCGCAGGCCACCAGGCTCAGGCTGGTGACGAGGGCGGTCATGAGCGCGAGCTGCCAACGCAGACCAGTCATGCCCTTCTCTCCTTCCTTGCCGGACACGCCGGCCAATGCGCGCTGAGGCAGTGCAACGGGCAGGCCAGGGCGGCGGCACGGGCGGGGAGGTCTGAAAAGCCGATACGAACCATTGAGTTGCATCGGGCGGGGGGCGCCGGCGGGGTCGGGTGAAACGTTCAGTTTCTGGGAAGGTGAACGTTTGGGGTGAACGTCTGTGGTTAACGCTTGAGGGAACGGGCGGGCTGAGCGCGGCCGAGGCGTCGGCGGTCGGCTCGCTGCGTCGGCTGATCGGCGGTCGCGCGGGGGGTCGTGTCTCTGGGGGCTCGGGCCTGGCGCTCCGGGGGCGCGCGCCGGGACGCCCCGCGGGCGATCCGCCGCTGCGTCCCGAGCCCTTGCGTGGCGGGCGCTTTGCACCTTTGACGCAATGCGTCGTAAACTCCGAGGCCTGCGACGCTGACCGATCTCCGGCGGCGATCACCATGAGCACCTATGCACGGTCTGCCCGACGCCTTCGGCCTGTACGATCCCCGCCACGAGCACGACGCGTGCGGGGTGGGCTTCGTCACCCACATCAAGGGCAAGAAGTCCCACGACATCGTGCGCGATGGCCTCGACGTGCTCTGTCGCCTGCGTCACCGCGGCGCCACGGGGGCGGATCCGCTCACGGGGGACGGGGCGGGCATCCTGTTGCAGCTGCCCCACGCCTTCTTCGAGAACGAGGCCGCCCGCATGGGCCTGCGCCTGCCGCGGCGGGGCGCCTGGGCGGTGGGCATGACCTTCCTGCCGGCCGATCCCGAGGCCCGCGCGGCCTGCGAGCGGGTCATCGCCGAGGTGGTCAAGGCCGAGGGGCAGCGCCTGCTGGGCTGGCGGGACGTGCCCTGCGTGCCGGCCGCCATCGGGCGCCAGGCCCGCGCCACCATGCCGGTCATCCGCCAGTTCTTCGTGGGGCGCCGCCGCGCGGTGCCGAGCGCCTTCGAGCGCCGCCTCTTCGTGGTGCGCAAGCTGGTCGAGAACCGGGTGCGCGACGAGGGCCTCGACCCCGCCGGCCAGTGCCACATCGCGAGCCTGTCGGCCGAGACCATCGTCTACAAAGGCATGCTGCTGCCCGAGCAGCTCGCCACCTTCTACCCCGATCTGGGCGATCCCGATCTGGTGAGCGCGCTGGCCCTGGTGCACAGCCGGTTCAGCACCAACACCTTCCCGAGCTGGCCGCTGGCGCAGCCCATGCGCTTCATCGCCCACAACGGCGAGATCAACACGCTGCAGGGCAACCGCAACTGGACCCACGCGCGGCGCAGCCTGCTGCAGTCGGCCAAGTTCGGCGGGCCGCTGGATCGGCTGTTCCCCATCGTGGTGCCCGGCGCCAGCGACTCGGCGCAGTTCGACAACATGCTCGAGCTGCTGCACCTGGCGGGCCGGTCGCTGCCGCACGCCACCATGCTGATGATCCCCGAGGCGTGGGAGCAGCATCGCCAGATGAGCGAGGCGCGGCACGCCTTCTACGAGTACGCCGGCTCGCTGATGGAGCCCTGGGATGGCCCCGCCGCCATCTGCTTCACCGACGGCGCGGTCATCGGCGCCACCCTCGACCGCAACGGGCTGCGCCCCCTGCGCTGGGTCGAGACGGTGGACGATCGGGTGGTGCTGGCGAGCGAGGCGGGCGTGATGGATCTGCCCCCCGAGGCCATCCGCCAGAAGGGGCGGCTGAGCCCCGGGCGCATGTTCATCGTCGACACCGAGGAGGGGCACATCCTCGAGGACGACGAGGTGAAGCAGGAGATCGTGTCGCGGTGGCCCTACGCCAAGTGGTTGAAGCGCAACGCGTTTCGCCTGAAGGATCGGCCCCCTGCCCGCACGCCGCCCCCGATCACCGGGGCCACCCAGCGGCTGGTGATGCGCGCCTTTGGCTACACCGACGAGGATCTGGACCTGCTGGTGCTGCCCATGGCCACCACGGGCCATGAGCCCATCGGCAGCATGGGCAACGACGCCCCGCTGGCGGTGCTGAGCCGCCAGGCGCCGAGCCTGTTCGACTACTTCCACCAGCAGTTCGCGCAGGTGACCAACCCGGCCATCGATCCCATCCGCGAGGCCCTGGTGATGTCGCTGAGCACGGCCATCGGCCAGGACGGCAACACCTTCGAGGAGACCCCCGAGCAGTGCCACCGGCTGATGGCGGACGGGCCCATCCTCACCAACGAGGAGCTGGCGCGGATCCGCTCGCTGAAGGTGGGGGCCTTCGCGCCGACCACCCTGTCGACCCTGTGCCCGGCGCGCAGCGAGGATCCGGCCTACCTGGAGC
>JAUHVS010000743.1 GCA_030424955.1 bacterium
GTCCAGATCACCCGACAGCCCGGTGAGGCCCGGCAGGGTCTGCTTGCCGTCGTGCCCGTGCTTGGCGGGCATATGGGCGGCCTCGACGGGCCGCAGCCGCTGCCACGGCCCCCCGGCGCTGGCCTCGACGTACGCGAAGTCCCAGCCGGCCTCGATCTGCCACCAGGCGTCGAAGCTGATCTCGATGGGCGTGCCCTTGGCGTGGGCGGTGAGATCCAGGGCGAGCTCCGCCACCCGGCTGAGGTGGTTGCCCTGCCCCGAGTACAGCGCGAACTGCCCCTGCGGCGGCGGCGCCAGCGTGATCTCGCGGGTCTTGGGCGGCAGGGCCACCAGCGCCGCGCGGTGCAGGCCCGCGTTGCGCTTGGCGTGGGCCGTGGGCACGTCGTCCACCGCCTCGTCGAGGCGCCGCAGGTACACCGACTGCACGGCCTTGCCCCCGAAGCTCGGCGGCATGACCACCCGGGGCCGCAGCCAGCCGAGCTGGATGCGCGACCAGGCCGACATGTTCTGGGCCACCGGGCTCGAGGTGCTGCTCATCACCTCCCAGCCGCCGGTGCTGTTGTTGCTGGTGCGGGCGTAGACGTCGGGCAGGCCGACGCTGTGGCCGAACTCGTGGATGAAGGTGCTGGGCTCGGTGTATTCCGACTGCATGTTGTAGTCGAGCGACCACAGCCCGGGGCGGATCTCGGTGCCCCCGCGGGCGTGCAGCCGGCCCTCGACCATCGGCCCCTGGGCCTCGCGCTTCTGGATCTTGAAGCGGTGCGGCCACAGCCGATCCACGCACTCCAGCTCCCGCGGATCGAGGCTGTCGAGCACGCTCAGATCGGCGTTGGGGTCGAGCTTGCGCTGCAGCCCGTACAGCCCGTGGCACGAGCTCTGGCCGCCGCCCGCGTACACCAGCACGAGGTGATCCAGGTAGCCGTCGGGCTCGTTGAGCAGCCCGTCGCCGTCGTAGTCCTTGGGATCCCAGCGGTCGAAGCTGGCCCAGTCCAGGTCGGGGTTGGCCTTCGCCGCCAGGGCCAGGGCCTCCTCGACCATGCCCTCGGGGTCGCGGTCATTGCGCCAGTCCGCCCCCGGCTGGCGGTCGCTGCGCCCGTAGTGCGCCCGCGGCTGCGACAGCGTCACCGGCGGCAGCACGTGCCCCTGCAGGTGATAGGTGCCCAGGCTCTGGGTCAGGTAGTAGTGGCTGAGCGTGTTGGGCTTGGCGTAGCTCGGGTCGAAGAGCTTGTCCTGGTACCAGGCGGCCAGCTTGCTCGGCTGGGCGGCGTCCCCCGCGAAGCGCTCGAAGCCGCGATCGGCGAAGCGCACCAGCACCACCAGCTGCTTGTGCGGCTCGGCCTTGGGCGCGTAGACCGGCGGCAGGTGGTCCCACCGGGTCACCGGGTTGCCCAGCTTGTCGAAGCGCAGCTGACCCAGATCGTCCATGAGCCGGGCCCGGGCGTGATCCAGATCGCCCCCCGGCGCGGCCTGCGCGCTCGGCGCGGCCAGCCCGGCGGCCAGCGCGGCCAGGGCGACGGCGGAAACCGCCGCGCGGCCCAGGGCCACCGCGGTGAGCCGACGGGCGGCAGAGAGACCGGCCGAGCCGGCGAGAGACAGGACAGCGCGTCGGCGCACACGACCTCCAGAGTACAGCAGACGAGAACCTTCGAAGCCCCCGCGGCGGGGGGTGACCCGCGCGCGCCGCGCCCGCGCTCAGCTGAGATCGCGGGCGACGGGCGCGCTTTTCAGCGGCCGGGTGGATCCAACCGGCCCCGGGCCCATGTTACAAGCCCTGCGTTGCGACGCTCCCCGCGAGGCCCCATGTCAGCCCGACTCATCTTCCGCGGTGCCACCGTGCACACCGGCCTCGAAGGCCCCTCGGCGATCATCCCCCGCGGCCAGGTGGTGGTCGATCACGGCCGCATCGTGAGCGTCGGCCCCGAGGGCCCGGTCAGCGGCGGCGAGCTCATCGACTGCACCGGCCAGCACCTGTGCCCGGGCTTCATCGACGCCCACACGCACATCGGCAACCTGCCCGAGGGCTTCGTCGGAGAGTCCAAGGATTTCAACGAGATGACCCACCCGGTCACCCCCCAGATGCGCGCCCTCGACGCCATCTGGCCCGGCGACGTGGCCTTCGCGAAGGCCCGCGCCCACGGGGTCACGACCGTGTGCACGCTGCCCGGCAGCGCGAACGTCGTCGGCGGCACCGGGGTGGTGCTCAAGACCGTCGGCAACGACGTCGAGCAGATGGCCCTGCGCCCCCACGACCACCTCAAGGTGGCCTTCGGTCACACCGTCAAGCACAGCCATGGCATCAAGGCCGGCCGCATGCCGCTGACCCGCATGGGCATCGCGCACCTGTTCCGCGACGCCTTCGAGCGGGCCGAGCGCTACGAGCAGGCCCGCCTGCTCAGCCCCGAGGCCACCCCCCGCGACCGCGGCCTGGAGGTGCTGGTGCAGGCCCTCAACCGCGAGATCCCCCTGCGGGCCCACGCCTACCGCGCCGACGACATCCTCACGGCCCTGCGCCTCGCCAAGGAGTTCGGCCTCGACCTCATCTTGGAGCACGCCTACGAGGCCCCCAAGGTGCTCGACCAGGTGGTCGCCGCGGGCGCGGGCATCGTGTACGGCCCGAGCTTCCGCACCTGCGGCAGCAGCGAGCAGCTCGACTTCGGCTTCGAGCACGTCAAGACCCTGATCGACGCGGGCCTGCGGGTGGCGGTGATGACCGACCACCCCATCGTGCCCGTGCAGTACCTGCCCCTGCAGGCGGGGCTGTGCGTGCGCCACGGCCTCGAGCCCGAGCAGGCCCTGCGCTGCATCACCGCCACGGCGGCCGACCTGCTGGGCGTGGCGGATCGGGTCGGTCGGCTGCGCGCGGGCCTCGACGCCGATCTGGTGCGCCTGGACGGCCCGCCGCTGTCGGTCGAGACCCGCACCACGGGCGTCTGGATCGACGGCGTGCCCGTCGGCTGAGGCGCCCGCGTGCTATCGTCTTCGCTCATCTGAGAGGGGTGTGAGATGCAGACCATGCAGGTCGGGGCAGCGCTGCTGCTCATCGCGGGCAGCCTGGGCTGCCAGTCCAAGCCCGGGCCGGCCGCGCCCGCCCGGGGCGCCGCCAGCGCGGCCACCCCCAGCGCCGCCGCCAGCGCCGCGCCGAGCGCCGCCGCCAGCGCGCCCGCCAGCGCGGCCCCTGCGCCCACCGCCAACGCCGATCCCCGCGACGCCATCGCCGCCGCCAAGTGCACCGACC
>JAUHVS010000744.1 GCA_030424955.1 bacterium
AGTACGACGACGGCGTGCTCCCGCCCAGCCGTCTCGCCCACGCCCCCGTGGCCGACGTCGCCCACAAGGTCGACACCTTCGTGCAGGCCCGCTGGCACCGCCGGTGGGAACGTCTGCCGGTCCGGTTCACCGTGCTCGTCTTCATCGCCATCGCGGTCGCCTCGCTCTTCGAGATCGTCCCCACGTTCGCCATCAAGTCGAACGTGGTGAAGATCGACACGGTCCAGCCGTACACGCCGCTGGAGCTCATGGGCCGCGACATCTACGTCGGCGAGGGCTGCTACAACTGCCACTCGCAGATGATCCGCCCCTTCCGCTCCGAGACGGTGCGCTACGGCGAGTACAGCAAGCCCGGTGAGTTCGTCTACGACCGCCCCTTCCAGTTCGGCTCGCGGCGCATCGGCCCCGACCTGCACCGCATCGGCGTCAAGATGCCCGGCATGGGCGGCGCCGCGTGGCACTACCGCCACATGCTGAACCCGCGCGAGACCTCGAAGGGCTCGCTGATGCCGAACTACCCGTGGCTGTTCGAGGACGCCCTCGACCTGTCGCTGACGCAGGCCAAGATCTCGACCTTCCGCGACACCTTCGGCGCGCCCTACACCCAAGAAGAGGTCGACAACGCCGTCGAGCTCGCCAAGAAGCAGGCCGGCGAGATCGCCGACGGCCTCGTGGCGCAGAAGCTCAACGACATCCGCGACAAGAAGATCGTGGCGCTCATCGCCTACATGCTGCGGCTCGGCACCGACATCCACACGGGGGGCAACTGACATGAAGCAGTTGGTCCTCTCTCAGACGGACATGCTGGTGTACCCGCTGGTGGCGGTGGTGCTCTTCACGGCGATCTTCGTGGGGGTCCTGGCGTGGATCGCCCGGCGCCAAGCGCGTCTACAAGGAGCGCAGCTTGATGGTCTTCCAGGACGGAGGCGAGCAGTGAGCAACAAGGTCGAAGACAAGGTCCTGGACCACGACTACGACGGCATCCAGGAGTACGACAACCCGCTGCCCCGCTGGTGGCTGATGCTGTTCTACTTCGGCATCGTCTTCGCGGTGGCCTACATCCCCTACTACCACCTCGGCCCGGGCCCGCTGATGGCCGAGGAGTACGCGGCGGAGATGGAGAGCGCGGCGGCGGCACAGAAAGCCCACGCAGCGGCTCTTGCCAAGGCAGAGGCTGGGCAGCCCAAGGCCCCCGCGGTGGACTACGCCGCGATGGCCAAGGACGAGGGTCGCCTCGCCAAGGGCAAGGCCCTGTTCGCCGAGCGCTGCGCCGCCTGCCACATGGCGGACGGCGGCGGCTCGGTGGGGCCGAACCTGACCGACAAGCACTGGAAGAACGGCCGGGGTGACGTGCCCTCGATCGTGAAGGTCATCCAGAAGGGTGTGGCAGGGACCGCGATGGTCGCCTGGGAGAGCCAGCTCTCCAAGGACGAGATCATCAACGTGTCGCTGTTCGTCCGCAGCCTGCAGGGCACCACCCCCGCGGTGGCCAAGGCCCCCGAAGGCGACCTGATCGAGGACTGAGTCCCGCCCCCGGCCACACCGCGTGGTCCCCGCCTGACGCGGGGGCCACCACCGCTGGCCGACGCCGCCCCACCCGGGGCCGGCGCCGCCTTGGACAAGGAGTTGCCTGATGCCCCTCGCGGAGAACGACGCGCTGTCGACCATTGGCGCCAGCGGACGTAGGGTGTGGCTGTACCCGCTTCGGGTCGTGGGGCGGTTCGTCCGCGCCCGCAGCCTGGTGGCCTGGGGCCTGATGGCGGCCCTGTTCGTGGCGCCGTGGATCGACATCGCCGGCCACCCGGCCATGTTCTTCGACTTCCCGCACCGCCGCTTCTACTTCTGGGGCCTGACCCTGTTCGCGACGGACGCGAACTACCTGCTGTTCCTGGCGGGGACGCTGGTCTTCGGCGTGTTCCTGTTCACGGCGGTCTTCGGCCGGGTGTGGTGCGGGTGGGCCTGCCCACAGACGGTGTTCATGGAGTCGGTCATCCGGCCCATCGAGCAGCTCATCGAGGGCAAGCCCAGCCAGCGCAAGAAGCTCGACCAGGGGCCCTGGACGCCGACGAAGATCCTCAAGAAGTCGCTCAAGCTCGGCGCCTTCCTGGTGGTGGCCGGGGCCACGGCCACCACGCTGGTGGCCTACTTCCTGGGGCGCAACGGGGTCATCGAGGCCCAGTTCGCGCCGGGCAGCCACCCCATCGGCACCGCGTTCTTCGTGTCGATGACCGCCATCTTCATGTTCGACTTCACGTGGTTCCGCGAGCAGACCTGCGTGGTGGTCTGCCCCTACGGCCGCTTCCAGTCGGTGCTCATGGACGCCGACTCGCTGACCATCGGCTACGACGTCGCCCGCGGCGAGCCCCGCGGCAAGCCGGCCAAGGTGCGCCCAGGCGCCGAGCCCCCGGCCGAGCCCGCGGGCGACTGCGTGGACTGCAAGAAGTGCGTGCAGGTCTGTCCGACGGGCATCGACATCCGCAAGGGCATCCAGCTGGAGTGCGTCAACTGCACCGCCTGCATCGACGCCTGCGACAGCATCATGGACAAGCTGCAGCGGCCCCGCGGGCTGATCCGCTACACCTCTGAGCGCGCCCTCGAGGGCAAGAAGACCCGCATCATCCGCCCACGGGTGGTGCTCTACTCCCTCGGCCTGGTGGCCGTGCTCGCGGGCTTCGCCACCGCGGTCACCCTGCGCCAGCCCGTCGAGATCGCCCTGAACCGGCTGGTGGGCGCGCCCTTCGTGCAGCTGCCCGACGGCCGGTACCAGAACCAGGTCGAGCTGCGCATCGCCAACAAGAGCGGGCACGACAAGACCTTCGAGGTCGAGCTCCTCAGCCCGCCCGCCGCGGAGCTCTACACCCCGATCCCCACCTTCACGGTGGCGCACAACGCCGTGCAGAAGTTCCCGATCCTGGTGCGGCAGGTGCACCCCGGCAACCGCAGCTCGACCTTCGCGCTGAAGGTCAAGGACGCCGAGGGCTTCACCGAGACCATCGAGGGGGTCTTCCTCGCGCCCGACCGCGAGTAGACTCTCAGAGAGCCAGGCGCGCCGGGGTTCAGCCCGGCCGCGCCCTGCCTGGTCCCTTCTCATCGAGACCCGCGCCCTGGGTCCACTGTCAGGAGCCCTCCCATGTCCAGCCCGGACACCCCGGCGCCGAAGAAGCGCTTCAACCCGTGGCCCTGGATGATCCTGGCCGCGGTGCTCACGGTGATCGCCGCCAACGTCAT
>JAUHVS010000745.1 GCA_030424955.1 bacterium
GGAGGTTTGGGGTCTCTGCGGTGTTCTGGAGATTCCAGGAGTTCAGGTTCGGGTCGTCTTTGACTATCACCTGTTCCAGGCGGAATCGGTGTGGGGTTGTGGACCAGACGTAGTTGGCAATTCCCAGTGTTTTTGTGTACGCGTTATTTATGTCGTCTGTGCTGTCAAATGTGCCACATATGGGTGAGGCGGTCGCCCCTCCCTGACAGAAAAGGTGGACACGCACATTGAACGTCTTTGCTGCCGCTGGATGGATACACGCCAGCGTAAACACGAAGAGTGCGGCTCTTGCTCGCATCGAAGCCCTCCCGTTTGCTCCCACATCCGCCTTGGCAGAGTCGGAGTTGCCCATTTGGAATGCCGCGGAGGTATATCGTTCCGCGGGCCCGGGACTTCCCGTTACTACGCGATCGGCCCGACGTCAAGTACCCCAACACGATACTGGCCATCGTCGCCTTGTTGCACAGACCAACTGACGCTACTGTGGTGAGACAAGGAGGTCTCACCTGTGGCGGTCGTCTCCCCCCAGGGCAACTCGCTCGGCGCCAACGCGGCGTCCGTCCGCCCCTCGCGGTGGCGCCTGACCTACGCCCTGGAGCTACTGGCCGTCGAAGGCAGCAAGGCCGCCAACCGAGTCCTGGGACTGCCCCTCAATCCTGAGGCTGTGACCTACGCGCCACATGCGGCGACGGAGGTCAGCCCAACGGTGGGCGGCGTGGCCGTCGAGCAGTCCGGCTTCATCCTGACCGACATCGAGGTGAAGGGCACCGCGGGCCTCGCGACCAAGCGCGGCTGGAGCGCGGGTACGCTGGAGGCGGCGGGCGACCTGATCCAGGCGGACGGCAACCGGCTGCACGAGGAGCTGCGGCGGTTCTTCTCCATCTACGACTTCCTGATGAGCCAGCCCGAGACGAACTACCGGTTCATCCTCGCGTGGCACGACCACATCCAGGGCCGCCACTACATGGTGGTGCCCACGTCGGGCTTCGTGGTGCGTCGAGACGCCGCACAGCACCGGCGGCACCGGGCCTTTGAGTTCCGCCTGCAGGCGGTGGCCGACTACCACGCGGCCAGGCGCGCGTTCTTCGACGACGGTGTGCTGGCGACCATCCGCCGGGGCGTGGGCCGGGCCATCGACGCGGTCCGGATGATCTCCGGCTACGTGGAGGACGCCCGAGCGTTCGTGGCAGAGGCCGAGGCCTTCGTGGTCGGACCGCTGCGGGCGGCGCTGGCGGCCGCCGACGAGCTCGTGGCCGCAGGGACCGCGCTCGTAGAGGGCACCCTGCAGTTCATGGCGGCGCCCTTGGGCGCTGCGCGGGCGTGGGTCGACGCCATCGACCGCTGGGGTGTGGCCCTGGAGGCGGCGCTGGAGCGGGGCTGGGACAACGTCGAGGCTGCGGCCGACGCGCTGTTGGCGCAGCGCGACCTGCAGCAGTCCATGGCGGCTGAGGCGGCTGGCCTGCTGGCGCAGCCCGACATCTGGGCGCAGGGGGTCGACGATCGCGAGGCGGACATGGCGGCGCTGCGGCTCGGTCCAGCGGCGCAGGTCGCGGCCGATGAGGCCACAGCCCGGCCGACCTCGACGCTCGCCCGAGGCCTCGAGGGGGACAGCGCCCGTCGGGTGGTCGAAGCCGCCCGGGCGGGGGAGGCCGAGCGGGTTGACCCTGTCACGGGCCGGACCCTGCCGGCGCGGCGGTGGACGGGCGTGCGGCGCTACCTGGTGCGTGCAGGCGACACGCTGGTGGGCATCGCCACCCGTGAACTCGGCTCGCCCAGCGAGTGGGAGGCCATCTTGCGGGCCAACCCCGACCTGCGGGCGCCCTACATCTCCCTGGCGGGGCTGCCGGCGACCGTGCGGCCTGGTGACTACCTGCTTGTCCCGTCGGCCGACACGGCGGAGCTGGGCGCCGCGTCTGGCGGCCCCGGCCTGGCTCAGGACCCCGAACGCGCCCTGCTGGGGGTCGACTTCGCCCTCGACGCGGAGGGCGAGTGGACGGCAGACGGTGAGCGCGTCGGCGTCCGGCTCATCGGCGGCTTCGACAACTACGTGCAGGGGGTCGGTCGAATCCGGCTGGCGACCGAGCTCGGCGAGAACCTCCTGTACCCGCACGTCGGCATGGCGCGCCCCATCGGCGAGCGCGCCGGCCAGGCCCAGCTGGAGTCCGTGGCGGTCTCCGCCCGTGCCGCCGTCGCCCAGGACCCTCGTACCGCCGAGATCCAGCCCACTGAGGTCGACGCCGCCGATGGGCGCCTCGACATCGTCCTGAGGGCGCGTCCTCGGGGCTCGACCGGCTGGCGTGCGCTGCGCCAGCCCGTGAGGTAGCCGATGCGCTTCCAGCTACGCACCGCCCGGCAGCTGCTGCAGGGGATGATCGACTACGTGGTCTCCACATCGGAGCTCACCGACATCACCGACGGTTCGGACATCAAGCAAGTGCTCGCCAGCGTGGCCCGGGTGGGCGAGCAGCTCAGCCGCGACATCGCTCGGATGCTGCTGGCCTTCAACATCGACCGTCTGGAGGGCCCAGACCTGGACCGACGGGCCGCCGAGTACCTGCCGGCGGGCCTGGAGCGGCTCACGGGCCTGCGCGCCACGGGCACGCTGCGCTTCAGCCGCCAGGCGGGCGCGTCGGCCATCCCGATCCCGGCGGGCACCGTCGCGTCGGTGGACGGGGTGCTCTATGTGACCACCGGCCCTGGCCAGATCCCGGCAGGCCCGGACGGCACCCTGTCTCTGCGCACCGACGGGGGCGGCGGAGACATCCCCGCCCGTGCCGTCGAGCCTGGGCCCAGCGGCAACGCGGCAGTGGATACGGTCCGGCGCCTGGTGAGCACGCTCCCAGGGGTGCGCACGGTCACCAACCCGGTGCCGTTCCGCGGCGGGGCAGACGCCGAGACCGACGACGCGCTGCGCGCACGCCTCCGTCAGCACGTGCAGAGCTTGGCCCGGTCCACGGGACAGGCCCTCGAAGAGCGGGTGAAGGCCGCAGAGCTCGATGGGCAGCGGATCCAGGCAGCGCTCGTCGTCGAGAACCCGGCGCGCCCAGGCTGGGCGGGCGTCTACGTCGACGACGGCCTGGGCGGGGTCGAGTCGTTCGTCGAGGTGGCGGGCGAGACCTACACCGCCGTCGGCGGGGAGACCCGCATCAGGGCGCGGCAGTGGCCCTGGCGCGAGGCGCCTGCGTCCCTGACTCGGACGCCCGCCGGGGGCGCGCCGGGTGAGC
>JAUHVS010000746.1 GCA_030424955.1 bacterium
GAGATGTCGGCGCCCAGCCCCGAGACCTCCACAGCCTCGACGCCGCGGCTCTCGCCGATGAGCACGTTGAGGCTCACCTTGCGCACGGCCTCGCCCTGGTCCGTAGACAGCCCGGGCACCACCGACACGCCGAAGGGCACCCGCGGGGGCGCGGCCTCGGCCGACACCCCGCCCGCCCCAGCCTCGCCAGACGCCGACGCCGCGCCGGCAGGCCCGCCGCGGCCCACGGTGGCCAGCCGCGCCACCGCGTGCAGATCCGCCCGGGTTAGCTGCACCGCCGCGCCCTCGGGCACGTCGATCTGCCCGGCCAGGTGGGCGCCGTCCGTCGCGTCGAGCCGCACCTGGTAGGCCCCGGGCGGGAGCCCCAGGCTGATGGGCTGGCCGGCGGGCTTGTGCAGCTCGGCCACCAGCCGCTCGTCAGCGTCGCGCACGAAGAGCCGGCCGCCCAGATCATCGGCCAGGGCCAGCCCCGCCGAGGTGCGCCGCAGATCGGTGAGCACCACGTCCCCCGAGCCCATCAGCTGCATGTCGTAGCTGGGGTGCTGGGCGCCCAGCTGGCTGCCCTCGGTGCGCGCCAGGGTCTCGCGGAAGGCGAACTGGTAGGCCTCGTTGAGGGTGACCACCTGGTCGCCGCTGATGTCGGCGGCGCCCTGCAGCCCGGTGAGCAGCGCGTGCGAGAAGAACGACGCCTGGATGCGATCGGACTCCTGCGCCGCCTCGTCGGCGCTGGCGGACGCCAGGTAGGCCACGCCCCGCACGCTCGACGCGCGGTCGAGCAGGAACGGCGGCGCCCGGCGGCCCCCCTTGGCGCGGATCAGCGCGCCGCTGGCGCAGGCGTCCACGATGGTGATGCGCACGTCGGCCGGCAGGGCCTGCACCCGCGCCCGCAGGGTCGTGTAGGGCAGCCGCGCGCCCCCGAACAGCAGCCCCTGCTCGTCGGCGTGGCCGGAGTAGAACACCAGCAGCTCCCGGCGGGCGCCCGCTGCGGCCTCAAGCCGCGCGGTCAGATCGGCCAGGGCCGCGTCCAGGGTCGCGGGCGCCGGATCGGCCAGCAGCGAGAGATCCTCGGGCGCCACGCCGCCGAGCCGCGAGATGACCTCGGCGAAGCCCTCGGCGTCCCGGCTGGCGTAGCGCAGGCGCACCCGGCCGGCGCCCCCGTCATTGGCGCCGATGACCAGCGCGAAGCGCCGGGTGGGCGCCCCCTCGGCGTGGGCGGGTGGGGTGAGCCAGGCGAACAGGGCGAGGGCCGCCAAGAAGATCGAGACCAGCATCACTTCACCTCCGGCTTGCGCAGGGTGATCGAGGTCTGGCGCCAACCCTCGGGCAGCGTCAGGGGGGTCACGTCGGCGTCGGGCTGCCCCACCAGGGCGGCCAGGGCCTGGATGACCACGGGCGCGTCCACCGGGGTGGGCGCGGTCACCAGCACGAAGCGCTCGAAGGCGGGCGCGTCGTCGAGCACATACGAGAAGTCGAGCACCACCCGCCCCTCGGCCAGCGCGGCGTCGGCCGCCCCCACCTCGGGCCAGTGGCGGGTCACGGTGCCGCGGCCGTCCAGGCTCACGATGAGCCCGTGGGCGGCGCCGTCGGCGATGAGGCCGAGCTGGATCGCGTCGCCGGGCTTGGCAGGCGCGCCGTCCAGCAAGAGCTCGGGCTCGGCGCCGGCGTTGCGGAACACCAGCAGCCGCGCGTCGCCCTTGGCCCGCACGCCGGGATCGGCGGCGGCGATGGGCGCCGGGCCAGCCAGCCCCGCCCCGTCGGGCGTGGGCGCCTGGCCCAGGCCCCCCCACGCCAGCACGGCCGCGGCCGCGGCGCTCAGCGCCAGGCCGGCGCCCACGAGGCCGCGGCCGGTGAGCCAGCCGAAGGCCCGATCGCGGCGCTCGGCCTGCGCCGCGCCCGCCCGGCGGGCCACCTCGGCCGCCACCTGCGCCGGGGGGTGCTGGGCGAGCAAGGCCTCGTCCTCGGCGGCCCACGCCGCCAGCCGGGCGTGCTCGGCGGGCCCGAGCCGGGCCGCCAGGGCCTCGGCCTCGGCGGCGGGCAGCTCGCCCAGCCGGTAGCGGGCCAGCAGCAGATCGCTCACGTCGGGGGCGCCGGGCGCCTGGGGATCTTGGGGGGTCATCACACGGCCTCCAGTTCGTGCAGCCGGTCACGAAGACGCCGCAGGCGCTTGCGCACCCCCGAGACGGACAGCCCGCTGGCCTCGGCCACCTCGGCCAGGGTCAGCCCATCCACCAGGTGCAGGGTCGCCAGGACCGCGCTCGACGTGGGCTCATCGCGGAACAGCCGCCGCAGCACGCTGCGGGAGAGGCGCTGGGCCTCCCCGTCGGCGACCGCCGCGATGCGGGCCACCAACTCGCCGTCCGGCACCGCCGGGTGGCGCCGCGCTGAGCGCAGGCGGTGCAGGCACACGAAGGTGGCCGTGCGATAGAGCAGGCCCGCCGGGGCGCGGGCGTCGAGCTGGTCCTGGCGTCGCAAGAGCTCGACGAAGGTGTCGTGCATCGCGTCCATGGCCGCGGCGTCGTCGCCCAGCAGGCGGCGGCAGCGGCGCAGCACGAGGCCGCCGTGGGTGCGATACAGGGCGTCGACGTCGAGGGGCACCGGCGAACTCCAGGGTCACGAGGGCGTCTTCATGGCCACTCGCCCCCCTCAATCCCGCCGGCGCGCCGATGTGTCACCGGGCGGGCAGAGAGAGTGACCGCGGGCTTGGCAGGATGTTGAGCTTCGCGGACCGAGCCAGAGCGAGCCGAAGCGTCGGCTCCAAGGCGCCGTGCCGGAGGCGATGCAGGGCATCGTCGAGGACGCGGCAACGCCGGAGCCGGCGAATTCGGCGATGGCGCTGGCGACGGGAGCGCTCTTGAACAGCCCGTCAGGGCGCCGGCGCGGGGGTCGGCAGGGCGGGCTTGACCGGCTTCGACGCCGGCGAGGTCTGGGTGGGCGACGCGGGCACCACGGCGTCGCCCCACTGCAGGAGCAGGCGCCCGACGCCCTCGCGGTCGTTCACCACCAGCCCCGGGAAGGTGTGCACGGTGCCGTCCACCTTCGCCGCGCCGTACACCTTCGCCAGGTGCAGCAGCACGTCGTCCCGCAGGGCCTTATCGGCGTCGTAGGTGAGGGTGAGCGCGACGCCACGCACCACCCCGGCGGGATCCACCGTGAGCCGCGCGATGGTGGGCTGGGCCCGCCGCTCGTGGGGCGGCAGGTGCAGGTCGAG
>JAUHVS010000747.1 GCA_030424955.1 bacterium
AACCCCTCGGGCGGCGCCTCGACGGGCGCCCAGGAGTCGTCGGCGGTGCCGTACCTCCAGGGATCGGCGGGGCTCTGCGGCGTGGGCATCGCGGCCACGGGCCCAAAGGGCTGCCCGTCATCCAGCCCGGCGAAGGGACCGATGGGCGCACACCGCCAGGTCTCGTCGGGCCGCTGGCCGCAGATCCGCCAGCGGGTGACCTGCAGGTCCACGAAGGGGCCCTCGTCGAGTAGCGGCGACTCGGGCGCGTCCCCCCAGCAGGTGATCCGCCCCAGGGCGTCGAGCCCACAGGTCAGCTCGCCCGCCGCTGCCAGGGCGGTGAGGGCGACGGTCGGCGGGCGGCTCTGCCCGAAGGCGTCGGCGCCCCAACAGATCGTCTCTTGGTGGTCCGTGATCGCGCAGGTGTGTCCGCTCCCCACGGCGATGGCCCACACCGACACGTGCGGGTCCTCCTGCACCCCGGGCCGCTGCCACCACCAACAGTCGGGGCGCCCGCTCTGACGGATGGCACACCCGTGATGCTCGTCGATGCTGACGTCCACGTAGTAGCCCACCGAGGGCACCGACCACAGCCACCAGCACAGCACCTCCCCGTCGGGCTCCCGGATGCCGCACTCGCCGCCAAAGACATCGCGAAACCGCCCCTCTGGCGTTGGGACCAGCGTGTTCTGGCCGTCAACGCAGCGGAGCACCCCATCGAGGTCGATGGTGCAGACATTCCCGCTCAGCCCGAAGGTGCGCACCCGCGTCCGCAACGCCTTGGGCAGACGGATCTCTTTCAGCAGGGGTGGCTCGCCCTTCCGTTCCCAGATACCCCAGCAGCGCAGGCGGTGGTCAACCGTCTGCACGCACAGCCAAATGCTGTACGCCTCGATCCGCACGATCTCCTCGTCCGGCAGAGGCATCGGCGCCCAGCTGTCGAGCCACCAGCCGACCAGGCGGCCATCCGACCGCCGGCGCCCGGCCACGTATCGGCTAGTCGTCTTGGTGTCGGCGTCGCCGTAGATGGTACGTGTGTCGACGACGGCGTCGTCGAGCACCTCCGGGATCGGCAATCGCTGCGCCCGCCCATTCTCGAGCGGTGGCTCCGCGCCCCGCTGAAACCAGCACTCCACGCCCCTGTCCTCGGTGCGGGCGCAGGCACTGGTGGTGCTACAGGTCTCCAACTCCGCGTATCGCCTGCTGCCGAGCGAAGGCATGCCCCACCTGGTCCGCGGGCCGGGCAGGTAGGTCCCATCGGGCGCGAGCTGATCGACAACCAGCAAATTGTCGTGGGTGCCGCACGCCAACATCTGCCGGACGGGGCCATCTGATCGCACGACACGACCCCGAAAGAGGCAGCCCCCGGTGCCGTCCGCAAACTGCATGCATGGGCGATTTTCACCTTGGGCAAAGAACCGCTCGGCGGTGAACGCGCAGTCAGGCCCATGCCCGCCGGGTGGGCACAGCGCCAACGCCAAGACGAGGCCGATCACGGCTGCACGTCGGGGTTGACGCCGTCGACAAAACCACGGATGCCAGCCTCATGGAGGGCCTGATCCAGATTATCCAGCGTCGGTCCGACAATCGTCGCGTCCAGGCCACTGCCCTTGGACCACAGCTCGAACGCGGCCTTGATGGAAGCGACCACCTCCCGGGGCTCCACTTGGTCGTTGAACCGCGCGTGCATCGCCTGCCCCATGCCATCCATCGTCAGGTGCCAGGGCTCGTCGAGATAGCCCCCGTCGCGGTCGCCCGAGTAGGTCGTCTTCAGCGGGAGCGTGTCGCGGTTGGCCTCCAGCCAGGTGCCGAGGCCGTGCGCCGGCTGGCGCTCCGCTGGCGTCGCCTTCCCCTGCGCCGGTGCTTGCTGTGGTTCGCCCATTCTGGCCCGCCCATCCATTGTGCCCGGCCGAGCAGGCTAGCCGCCGGATCGGGCGCGTTCAAGGCCCGCCTCAGCGGTCGGCGCAGCAGCGGAAGCCCGTGGAGTAGTCCCAGTGTTGCCGGGTGTGTGCGGTGGTGCGGTACAGACAGCCGTCGCCGTTGCGCACCGTGTCGACGTAGAAGCCGCCGCGGAACGTGCCGCTGGGGGCGCTGGTCCACTCGTGCAGGTTGCCCATCAGATCGAACACCCCGTCGGGGGTCACACAGTCGGGGTGGGCGCCGCTGCGGGCGACGCTGTCGGGGAGCTGGTTGATACAGGCGTCCTGGATGCGGTCGAAGGGGTTGGGGTCGTTGGGGAACAGCTCAACGGCGGGGTGTCGCGCCCGCGCGTCGTTGCACAGGCCCGGCGCCCGCACATCACCGTACGGGTAGGTGCGGTCGGCGGCGCCCCGGCAGGCCTGGAGCCACTCAGCGTCGGAACACAGGCGCTTGCCGGCGGTGGCACAGGCAGCCGCCGCCTGGTCGGCGTTGATGTAGCCCTGGGGCACCGCGCCAGCGACCGACACCGCGCGCATCTGTCGCTGGCCCGGGTTGTGATAGGGCGACCAAGGCCCGATCCCCACCTCGACGAGCGACGCCTCATACACATCGATACAGGCGTCGCCGTCGATGGGGGTCATGCCCGGCGGGCAGCCGCCCACGCCGGGTGCCTCCGCCCGCTCGCCGTTGGGATCGGGGCGAGCGGCGGGATCACACAGGCCCGGTGGCTCGGGGGGCTCGCCCGGGGTGCAGCACTGGATGTGGGCGTCGCCGGGGCAGAACCCCGGGGTCGGGAAGGCGCCCGGGCCACACGCTGCGACGGGGATACATCGCCCAGGCACGCCGTCGACGACACACGGGCCCCAGTCCTCTTCGGGGGGCACCTGGGCGTCGGGCTCGAGGGCGGCGTCGGGCTCGAGGGCGGCGTCGGGCTCGAGGGCGGCGTCTCGTTCGGGGCCGGCGTCGGCCTCAGCGCCGGCGTCCCACGGGCTCGCGGCGTCGACCGCCCCATCGAGCGCGCCCCCGCCGTCGGCCCACCGCGCATCGACCACCGCCCCGTCCGTGGCCCATGAGGCGTCGGCGGTGAGCGCTGCGTCGCCCGTCGCGGGCTGCGGCCCATCCCATGGCGCCGCGTCTTGGCGGTCGCCCTGCGGGCGCGCGTCCTCGTAGAGCAGCCGGGTGGGCGTGAGATCGCTGCACGCGAGGGCGAGCAGCGCGAGCACGGGGGGGAGGGCGACGCGCATGGCGACAGCCTGCCAAGCCGAGCCCGGCGAGGCCAGCCCGATGACCGCCGCTCGCGC
>JAUHVS010000748.1 GCA_030424955.1 bacterium
CCGAGTCGGCCGCGCCGATCTCGTCGACGGGCCACTCGGGCCCGTTGGGCGCCTTGAACAGCCGGGGCGGACGGTTGGTGAAGGTGGCCACCACCGCGTCCTGCTCGGTGTACACGAGGTCCTTCAGGTCGGGCACCTGGGAGCCCTGCCACGTGGGCAGGCTGGCCTGGCCGCGGAACTGCATGTTGGCGTTGAGGGTGTAGATGTTCTGGCTGGTGCGCGAGTACACGATGTAGTCGTCGCCGAAGGTGTTCCAGATCCCCGAGACGCCGGCCAGGTTGACGTTGGTGAGCACCTTCTCCTCGAACTCGCCGTTCTCGGAGAACCGGTACACCGCGCCGCCGTCGCCTTCGGGCTGTACGACGTAGAACTTGCCGTCGTTCCCGCGGGTCATGGCGGTGGCGTTGGTGACGCCGTTGTCGGCCAGGGCGAGGAACTCACAGAAGTAGGTCACGCCGGAGGCCCGGTGCCGGTAGGCGTCCACCCGGTCGGGGTACAGCACCAGGGCGAAGGTGCCCGCCTGTGCATCCGGGCAGCGCTCGTCGATGGGGCGCTCTTGCATCATGGCGCCGCCCGCGCCACCCGCCCCGCCTGCGCCGCCCGCGCCGCCGGCCCCGCCCTCGCCGCCTGCGCCACCTGCGCCGCCGGCCCCCATGTCGGTCAAGGCGCCGCCGCCTTCGCCGCCGCTCCCGCCGGCGCCGCCAGCGTTGCCACCGCCCCCGCCGTCACTGGAGCACCCGAACGTCATCAGGCCGGCCGTCAACAGCCACGCAAGCTGCCTGCGCATGTGATCTCCCCCGAAGGTCAGTCGCTGTAGGTGGACCCCAGCGGGGCCCCATGGGCGACCATTATCAGAGCCGGCCGTGCGGGAACAATCACCGGAGCTTGCGGCGATGGCTTCTGGGGGGTTCAATCCGCCAATGCTGCACCTGCATCAGGCCACGCCTGCCGACTGGGGCCCCCGCGCGGCGGCGCACATCGACGAGATCCTCATCGATCACGCGCACCTCGAGAAGAAGGCCGCCTCGACCGCCCTCACGCTGCTGTTTCGCTACCCCGACGAGCCCGCGCTCCAGCGCCCCTTGAGCGCCCTGGCGCGCGAGGAGCTCAGCCACTTCGAGCTGGTGTTGGACCACATCGACGCCCGGGGCGGCACCTTTGGCAAGGCCTTCCCCTCGGCCTACGCCGCCCAGCTGAGCCAGCAGATCCGCCGGGCGGAGCCCCTGCGGCTGCTCGACACGCTGCTGGTGTGCGCCCTCATCGAGGCGCGCAGCTGCGAGCGCATGAAGCACCTCGCCGAGGCGCTGCCCGCCGGCCCGCTGGCCGACCTGTACGCGGGGCTGCTCGCGAGCGAGGCGCGCCACCACACGCTGTACGTGGATCTGTGCGAGCAGATCTTCGCGCCGGCTGAGGTCCGCGAGCGCTTGAGCGCCTTGGCGATCCGCGAGTCCGAGATCATCGCCGCCCTGCCCCGCGAGGCGCGGCTGCACAGCCGCGCGCCCGCGTGAAGGAGAGCCCGCCCATGGGTGCTGTTGAGTCGCCGGCCCTGCAGATCCTGCCGGTCGTTTTCCTGCACGACGACGTCGTCTTCCCGGGCGCCATCAGCACGGTGGTCATTGAGCGCCCCATCGTGCGCGCGGCGCTGGCGGCCTCCCCGGAGCCGGACGCCCGGGTGCTGCTCGCGTACGCCAGCGACGGCAGCCCGGCGAGCGCGGTTGAGGACTGCGAGGCCACGGGCGTCGAGGCCCGGGTGCTGGATCGGGTGGTGCTCGAGGACGGCGCGCTGAGCGTGACGCTCCAGGGCCTCGAGCGGGTGATCCTGGGGCCGGTGGTCGAGCCCACGCCGGTCCTGCGGGTCGTGGCCACGCCCCTCGACGCCGCGCAGGTGGAGCCGGAGGACGACCCGGCGCCGCACCCCAAGATCGCCCGGCTCCTGAGCCAGTACGAGCGGCTGGTCGGCGCGACGGACCGCCACCCGAAGGGCCTGCTGGGTGTGCTGCGCAACGCGGTGGACACGCCGACCCGCCTCGTGGACCTGCTGGCCGCGGGGGTCCAGGTGGGCTACCGCGAGCGGCTGCCCGTGGTCGCAGCGGCGACCGTGGACGCCCAGCTCGAGGCCGCCCTGGACCTCGTGCGAGCGGAGTTCGACCGCATCCGAGTGGGGGTGGAGGTCGAGCGCAAGACCAAGCGCGAGATCGACGCCTCGCGGCGTGAGTACTACCTGCGCCAGCAGCTCAAGACCATCCGCGGCGAGCTGAAGGAGGACGACCTCAGCCGCCGCGAGGCCGACACCTACGCCGAGCAGCTCGACGCGCTCGACCTCGACGAGGCCGTCAGCCGGGAGGCCCGCCGCGAGATCGAGCGCCTGCGGCACATCCAGCCCTCATCGAGCGAATACCAAGTCATCAAGACCTTCCTCGACCGGTTCTTCGCGCTCCCGTGGGGCCGCTTCAGCGACGAGTCCATCGACCTGCCGCGGGTCCGGCAGACCCTGGACGAGGGCCACCATGGCCTGGAGTCGGTCAAGGAGCGGATCCTCGAGTTCCTGGCGGTGCGCAAGCTCAACCCTGGCCACAAGGGGCCCATCCTGTGCTTCGCGGGGCCGCCCGGGGTCGGCAAGACGAGCTTGGGTCGGTCCATCGCCGACGCCATCGGGCGGGCGTTCTTCCGCATCAGCGTGGGCGGCGTGCGCGACGAGGCCGAGATCCGCGGGCACCGCCGCACGTACGTGGGCGCGATGCCCGGCAAGCTCCTCAACGGCCTCTCGCGGGCGGGCTGCATGAACCCCCTGCTGATGCTCGACGAGATCGACAAGATCGGCAGCGACCAGCGGGGCGATCCCGCGGCGGCGCTGTTGGAGGTGCTCGATCCCGAACAGAACGACACCTTCACCGACCACTACTTCAACGTGCCCTTCGACCTGTCCAACGTGCTGTTCCTGGTGACCGGCAACTACCTGCACGACATCCCCAAGCCGCTGCTCGACCGGCTCGAGGTCATCTCGATCGAGGGCTACACCGAGAACGAGAAGCTGGAGATCGCTCGCCGGCACCTGCTGCCCAAGGTGGTCGCCGACCACGGGCTGGGCAGCGCGCCGCCCGAGATCCGGGACGACGCGGTGCGGGAGGCCATCCGCCACTGGACCCGCGAGGCGGGGGTGCGCAACCTCC
>JAUHVS010000749.1 GCA_030424955.1 bacterium
GCAAACTCGCGAGTCCACGGGTGAACATCGACCACCTTCGACCTCAGACAAGGCCGCCAGGATAGCACAGCCCCCCCCGCAGGCCCCGGCGCGCGGGGCGGGCTGGGCCCACGAATTTGCGTCGGCTGGTAAGAAACCGGCCGGGCCGGCACACAGGGGGGGCGTCGCTGCGTCGCGATGTCCTCTGGCAGGTCGGTTCATCCCCGTGGATGGGACTCCCCATGGCGCACAGTGTGCCATCCCCCCGCGGGGCGTCGCCGTGTCCCCCCGGCACGACGGCCGCCGGCCTTCCAGAGGATTTCGGGGCGCAGCGGCGAGGCCGCACGGCAGCTTGCCGCACGGCACCCCGCCGGTCAGCCCGCCGCCGCCACCTGAGCCATGAACCGGGCCAGGGCGGTGTCCGACAGGCGGCCGTTGCGCCGCACCCCCGAACACACGTCCACGCCATCGGGCGCCACCGCGCGGATGGCCGCCGCCACGTTGGCCGCCGACAGGCCGCCCGCGAGCCACAGCCGCGTGTCGGGGAGCGCGTCGCGCAGGCGCCGGCTCAGGGACCAGTCGTGCACCACGCCGGTGCCGCCGAAGCGCCCGGCCCCCGAGTCCCCTGAGTCCAGCACCAGATCGTCGACCCAGGGCGCGACGGCCTCGGCCCGCGCCAGGCTCGCCTCGCCGCGCATGTGGACGGCCTGCAGCAGCCGCCAGCGCGGCCGGGCGCGGCGCAGCGCGCGCAGCGCCTCGATGGGGGTCGCCGCGACGAGCTGCACGCCGTGCCAGGGCTGGTCGCCATGCCGCGCCAGGAGGGCGTCGGCGTCGGTGAGGGGGGTGAGCACCACCGCCGACACCCCGTGGGGCACGCGGCCGAGCAGGCGCAGGGCGGTGTCATCGGTGACCCGCGGGGTGCGCGGCGCGGCCGACGACACCACGCCTACGATCTGCGCGCCCGCCGCCACCGCGGCGTCGACCTCCTCGTCGGCGACGAGGCAGCAAATCTTCACCTGACGCATCCCGCCCTCCCGAGCCATCACTCTGACCCATGGCGCCGGGTGCAGACAAGAGCCGACCTGTGCGCAGACTGGGCACCAGCGCGCGTTGACCGCGACCCGCCCGCCGTCGCAGAGTCCGCGCCATGACGACCAACGCAGTCATTCTGGGCAGCGCCTTCGAGGCGCCCGAGCTCGCCGGCCAGCCCCTCGCCCCCGTCGCCGTCAACACCCGCGAGGGCACGGTGATCCTTCACCGGGTGGCCGGCGAGGGCGGCTGGGCCCTGTTCCGCCACGGCCTGCCCCACCGCTACCTGCCCCACCAGATCCCCTGGCGCGCTCACGCGCTGGCCCTGGCCGAGGTGGGCGTCGAGGCGCTGCTGATCACCAGCTCCGTCGGGGTGATGGTGCCCGATCTGCCCCTGTTCCAGCCCCTGCGGGTGGTGGATCTGATGATGCCTGACAACCGGCTGCCCGATGGCACCACCTGCTCGGTCTACCCGGAGCCGATGCCTGGCCAGGGGCACCTGGTGCTCGACGAGGGGCTGTGCAGCCGGGCGCTGGGGGCCCAGCTCGAGCAGCTCGCGGCCGCCGAAGGCTGGCCCCTCGCGGGCGACGCGGTGTTCGCCTACGTCGGCGGGCCGCGCAGCAAGACCGCCGCCGAGAACCGCTGGTGGGCGGCCACGGGCGCGCACATCAACAGCATGAGCGTGGGGCCGGAGCTGGTGCTGGCCAACGAGCTGCAGATCCCGACCTGCGTGGTGGGGGTGGGCCACAAGTACAGCGGCGTCCCCGGGCGCTCGCAGGCCATGGACGTGCGCAGCCTGAAGCGCTCGCTGGTGGACGCCCGCGCCGCGACGGAGCGGCTCGCCCTGCGCTTCGTGCGCGAGGCGCAGCCGGTGCCCTTCGGCAACGCCATCTACCGCTACGACGGCACGCCGGACTGAGCGGCGGTGGCTGCCCCCCGCACGCTGTGGTGCGTCGACGACGGCGTGCCCCCCGAGACCCTCACCCTGCTGGCGGCCGCCTGTGACGCCGAGGGCGTGCCCCTCGCCGTCGTGTCTCCGGGGGGGCCGGTCCCCAGGCCCGCGCCGGGCGACCTGCTCTTCCGGCCAGCCGTGTCCCAGGCGGCGATGGCCCTGGAGCGCGCCCTGTGGCGGCCCGATCTCGCGAGCTTCTGGTGCGCGCCCGACGGCCCCTGGCGGGTGCCCGCCGCCGCCCCCGCGCTCCTGGCCCGCCACGGCGTCGCCACCCCGCCCACCGTCAGCCTGTCGAGCGCCGCGCCCGCCGCCCTGGACGGGCTCGTGGCCGCCGTCGGCCCCGCCCCGTGGGTGGTCAAGGTGCCGGGCGCCGCCGGGGGCCACGGCGTGCTGCGGGTGCACGACCGCGCCGCCCTCACCGCCCTCGCGGAGTACCTGCTCGCCACCGGCCCGGTGCCCTGGCTGATGGGGTGGGTCGAGGGCGAGCACTGGCGGGTGGTGGTGGTGGGCGAAGACGCCGTCGCCGCCTACCGCAACCCCTTGCGAGAAAAGGACTTTCGAACCGAGGGCGGCCTCGACCCGGCGGACGTGACCGCCACCGTCCCCGCCGCCCTCGCGGCCCCCGCCGTCGCCGCCTGCCGGGCCCTGGGCGTGGCCCACGGCGGGGTGGATCTGATCGTGCCCCCCGAGGGGCCGCCGGTGGTGCTCGAGGGCAACTTCCCCTGCTACTTCGCCCACGCCGAGCAGGTGGCGGGCGTGCCCGTGGCCGCCGCGATGGTGCGCTGGCTGCTGAGCGCCCAGCCGCCAGCGACCAGCGCCCCCCCCGCGCCGCCCCCCGGCCCCACGGCGCCCGGGTGGATCGTCGCCGATGATGGGGCCCCCTGGAACGCCGCGCTGCTGGCCGAGGCCGCCGCCGCCGCCGGCCGGCCCGTGCAGACGCTCTCGGCTGAGGCCTTCGCGGCCCCCCCGCCCGACCACCACGCGGCCGACCTGACGGTGCTGGCGGGCTGGGGCGTCGCCGCCTGGCGCGCGGCCTGCGCCCTGGGCGCCGTCGCCGATCACGCCCCCTGCCTGGCCGCCCTCACCGAGGCCGCCGCCTGGCCGCCCCCCCTGGCGCCCGAGGCCGGCGGCCCCGCCGCGCTCCTCGGGCCGAGCGGCGCGGTGTGGGGGCCCCTGCCCGCGGCCGAGTCCCGGGCCACCGCGGCGCA
>JAUHVS010000750.1 GCA_030424955.1 bacterium
CCTGGGGGGCGGCGACCCCAGCGCGCCTCGGCCGCGCCGTCCTGTGCCGGATCGCGGGATCGGCCCGCGGCGAGCGGGCCCTCACCTCTTCTTCGCGCCCTTGGCCCGCTTGCCCTTCCGGCGGGACCGCTTCGCCCGCCGCGGCCGCGCGTCGTTCTTGGGCTGCGCCACCCCGTCGCGGTAGCGCGAGGGCTCGCCCGGCCCCGAGTCGTCGATCCAGTGGAAGGACCGGTCGCGCACGTCCACGTGCACGAAGCCCGCGTTGGGGTAGTAGCCCAGCCCGATGCGCTCGAAGCGCTTCATGTACTGCCACAGCGCCTTGGGCTCGACCCCCTGCACGCGGAAGTCCACCGCCCGCCCCTGGCGGTGGCGGCTGCTCTTGCGCTCCTTGGATCGGAACCCGCTGACGATCTCGAGGGGGCGCCCGTAGTGCTGCCCCACACGGTAGAGCAGCCAGTACAGCCGCTCGTTCATCGGGTAGCGCCGGTTGTACTTCCAGTCGCGCAGGTAGTGGCGCAGCTTGCGGCTGCCGGCGGCGTCGAGGGTGTCGCGGGTCGGGTGCTTGTGGTGCGGGCGCACCACCTTCAGGCGCTTGACGGACTCGCCGGTGTTGACGTGGCGCAGGGCCAGATAGCCCTTTGGGATCGAGGGCTTGCGCTGCCGCGCCTCGGCGACGCAGCCCGACGCCCCCAGCACGAGGATCGACAGCAGCAGCGCGTGGGCCAGGGTGTGCACGGGGCCCAGGATGCCGACGCCGGCAGATGTATTCAAGTGTGGGCGAACATCGCGCGGGGGCTCGTGGCCGCCGGCCCCCGCCTCAGGAGGCCGCCCCCTCGCGGCGCTTGCGATCCGTGGGCCGCCAAGCGTCCACCTGCTGGAAGGGGTGCAGGTCATCGTCGAAGGCCAGGTCGCGCGCCGCGTCGAAGTCGGTGACGCCGGACGTCTTCACGTACACCGCGCGCCGGTGGTACGGCAGGAAGTACAGCAGGAACGGGAACAGGCTCTTGACCACCACGCAGTCGGCCTTCATGGGGTCCAGGCCCACGTCCTTGTAAAACGCCGGCTTCATGGCCAGGGGCTGGCCCTCGGTGACCACCAGCTTCACGGGGCCCAGGTCGAGCACCGCCACCCGGCCGAAGGGCACGGTGGCCTCCTTGCGCAGCAGCGTGCCTTGCACCGCCAGCGCCGGGTTGCGCTCGGGGTCGAGCTTGCCCGCGATCTCCACCGACACCTGGGCGCCGATGGGCTGGTCCCACACGGCCTCGATGACCCCGGCGTCGCGGATGGGGGCGTAGCTCACCAGATCCGTGGCGCCCAGCAGGGCCTTGATGAGGTGCGGGCTCTCCCCCGCCGCCCCGGCGCCCACCACGTCGCTGGCGTCGCACAGGGTCACGGTGCCCGTGGCCCGCGCCAGCCGCGCCTTGCGCACGGTGGCGATGGCCGCCTCGGCGCTCTTGAACTCGGGCGGCATGACGTCCTTGACGCCCCACGCCATGTCGGCCAGCTCGTCGGCCAGCCGCTCGGCCAGCGCCGGATCGTTGTCGGTGATGACGTGGGTCGACCAGCCCACCTCCCGCGAGTCGTTCCACAGGTGCACCATGAACAGGCTGCAGTAGAGCACCCGGGGGTCCTTCTCCATCTGCTTCATCCGCTTGAACAGCGGCCGCATGGTGGGCAGGAAGTCGACCGTGGTGCCCCCGCCCAGGATGAGCGGCAGCGTGCGCCAGGCGCGGGTGGGCTTGACCTCGCCGCGCAGGCTGCGGATGAGCAGCTGACCGCAGCGATAGCCCACCTTGAAGTGATCGCGGTGCGGGTTGGTGCGGTAGGCGCAGATCAGGTCACAGGCCTCGATCTTCTGCCGGGTGAGGTTGGCGTGCAGATCCATGGTGACCGCGATGGGCGCCTCGCCGATGACGGCCCGCGCGGCGGCCATGAGCACCGCCTCGGGCTCGGGCACGCCGTCGGCGTTCATGGCGCCGTGCAGCACCAGGAACAGGCCGTCGATGGGGCCCGCGGCCTCAAGCTCGCGCACCAGCCGGGCCTTCAGCGCCTCGAAGCAGTCGGCCGCCAGCGGCCCGTTGGGCACGGCCCAGGCGCTGAACAGGGGCACGGCCTCGACCCCGTCGACCTCGCCCACCGCCTTGATGAACCCCGACAGCTCGGCGTTCTTCAAGAAGCCCGGCGCCTCCTCGCCGCCCTTCGCGCAGTTTCGGGCGAGCTCGGCGCCTGCGAACAGGTGCGTGCGCTCGAAGTCCGCCATGACGGTGCGCACGGGGGAGAGCGCGTTGGTCTCTTGGGCGATGCGGGCGTAGGCGATGCGAAGTCGCGCCATGGGTCAGCTCCAGGGGGTGGCCGGGTGGCGCGCAGCATAGCGGGTCAGCTGCCGGGGCGGGAGTTGGACGCCGGCCCGGGCCGCTGTCATGCTCGGCGCCGTCACCCACTCGCCGGAGAAGATCATTGGACTTCAAGGGTTTCATCGAGAAGCTGAAGGCCCAGGGCGCCGACCTGACGACCCTCAAGATCGAGACCAAGGTGGTCGGCGCCGAGGGGCGGTCCCGGGCGATCCGCACCTCCATCGACCTGGTGGACGGCGACATCGTCAACGAGGTGCACGCCGACTTCCTGGGCGGCGACCTCGAGCAGCTGCGCACCTTCCACAGCGAGCAGGTGGCCAAGGCCGAGGGCATCGTGCGCGCCCGCATCGAGATGCTCACGGCGGCCTTCGGCAAGCTGGGTCAGCTGCTGACCGACAGCGACGACGACGAGCCCACCCCGTAGCCGGCGTCCGATGGCCAACAAGAAGCCCCTGTTCCCCCGCCTGGAGCGCTTCCGGGAGAGCGTGCGGGGCATCCTCGAGGACCTGACGGCCCTCGAGATCAACACCTGCGTCCGGCCCAGCATGACCGGGCGCAAGATGCCCGAGCCGCCCCACGCCTTCCTGGACATCGCGCAGGAGTACACCGCGTGGCTGCAGGCCCGCGGCACGCCCCTGGGCTACTTCTTCGATCCCAACGTGCGCGATCTCAACGCCCTGCGCGCGGGCCCCCCCGAGGGCCCCGAGCCGGCGGGCTTCGACGACGATGTGCTCACCAACGGCACCGAGACCTACCTGCGGCTGCGCTACGCCGCCCGCTACACGAACAAGCTGCTGCAGGC
>JAUHVS010000751.1 GCA_030424955.1 bacterium
CGTCCACCAGCCCCACGCCCTCGCCGCGCACCTCGAAGGGGTCGCCGTGGTTGGGCATCACCGACAGCGCCACCGCGCAGCAGGCCCCGCCGTCCTCGCTCGCCAACGTCTCCTCGACCTGGGTCCGCACCACCGTGAGGTCCAAGTGCTCGTCCTCACCCAGCACCCGCTGGATGAGGGCCTGGGTCTGACCGTGGGGTCGCCGCATCACGTCCACCTCCTGGGGGCTGGCCCCCACCGTCGTTCACTCACCACACCCATGCCCTGCGCCCGTCGGCGCCCGCCCGTCACCGGCACCGCAGCCTGGCCACCACCCGCCGCAGGTTGGCCGCCACCACCGACACCGCCATCCACACCGAGATGTTGATCCCACCCGCCCGCCGCCGGGGTCGACGGCGGCCCGAACGCAGCCGCTGGCCTTGCCTCATCGGGGACCTCAGCGCGTGCTGTTGAACATGTCGGATGATACCAAAACACTGAACGCCTGTCAAGTGATTCCGCTGAACAAAGCCCGCTATAGTGGCCCCTCAAACGAGGGGTAAACATGCACCACCACGGGACTTTTCCACGCAGACGCCCCTGGCTCGGGCTCGCGCTCGCCGCGCTGCTGTGCGGGACGGGGCCGGCCCTGGCCCAGGACGCCGTGGGCATCAACGCCCACGTCCCCACCGACGATGAGCTCGACGCCCTCGCCGACCTGGGCGTGGGCTGGGTGCGGGTGGACGCCAACTGGCTGAGCATGGAGCCGCGGCAGGGCGACTTCCGCTGGGGCGAGATGGATCGGGTGGTCAACGGCGCCCGCGCCCGGGGGCTGCAGGTGTACATGACCCTGGCCTACGCCCCGGCCTGGGCGAGCGAGGGCGACGACGACGGCGTCCCCTCCAACGACGTGCCCCGCGACGGGCTCTACGCCGCCTTCGTGCGCGCCGCCGTGGCCCGCTACCAGGACCGCGTCACCCACTTCGGCATCTGGAACGAGCCCAACCTGCCCCAGTTCTGGGCGGGCACGCAGGCCACCTACCTCAGCCGGATCCTGCGCCCCGGCGCGCAGGCGGTGCGGGACACCTGCCCCGAGTGCCAGGTGGTCGGCCCCGACCTGGCCGGCGTCTCGGGCTGGCAGTCGTACCTCGAGGACGTGCTGCGCGCGGCGAGCGACAGCCTCGACATCGTCGCCCACCACACCTACGCCGGCGTGCGGGGCACCCGCGGCGGCGGCCAGTGGATCTGCGACGACTTCCAGCACGCCATCGACATCGGCGACGACGCCATCTGCTTCTACAAGCCCGGGCTGCGGCAGGTGCTCGATCTGGTGGGCTGGCAGGGGCAGGTGTGGCTGTCCGAGACGGGCTACCGCGGCCAGCCGTGGGACCGCGACAGCGAGCAGGAGAAGCAGCGGCTGACCGTCGAGGGCACCCTGGCCCTGCAGCGCACCTACCCCTGGTGGACCCACACCTTCTTCTACGAGCTGTCGGACTGCGGCGTGCGCCAGCCGGACTGCCCCATCGACGGCTACGGGCTGCTGCGGCGCACCGCCGGGCCCGACAACACCTGGCAGGACAACTTCCTGCAGAAGCCGGCCTTCACCTGGCTGCGGCAGACCCTCGCCGGCCCTGAGTGGGCCGACATGGCGCCGCCCGACGCGCCGCCCCCGCCCCCACCCCCGCCGCCGGCCGCCCTGGACGCCCCCCGCCGGGACGCCGGCGTGCCCGACGGGCGCATCGACGACTGGGACGCCCAGGGCTGCGTGCGCCTGGATCGCTGGGAGGCCGACGGCCCGGCCCGCCCCGCCGCCGCCGATCTCAGCGCGCGGGCCTGCGCCGCCTGGAGCGACGCCGCCCTGTGGCTGGCGGTCGAGGTGGCCGACGACACCCACAGCAACGGCGAGGGCGACGACACCCTGTGGCGGGGCGACTCGGTTCAGCTCGCGGTGGACGTGGACGCCGACGGCGGCGACGGCGGCTACGACGACGATGACGCCGAGTGGACCGTGGCCCTGGTCAACGGCGTATCGCGCATCCGGGCCGAGCACGGCGACCGGCCGGCCACCGGCGTGGTGCGCCGCGAGGGCGAGCGCACGGTGTACGAGCTACGGGTGCCGCTGGCCGGCCTGCAGGCCGGGCGCAGCCTGCGGGCCTCCTTCCTGGTCAACGAGGCCGATGGCGCAGGCCGCGAGGGCTGGCTGGAGTGGACGGCGGGCATCGGCCGCCGCAAGGCGCCGGGCGAGTTCGGGGAGATCCGCCTCGCGCCGCGGGCCGCCGTGCCCCCCGACGGCGGCCCGCCTGATGAGCCCGAGGACGCGCGCCCGCCGCCCCCCATGCCCACCGATGACGCCGCCGTGACGCCCCCGGCCCTCGACGCAGGCCCCCCCGCCGGCGACGCGCAGGCGCCCGTGGGTGAGGACGGCGGCCCGGGGGATCCGTCGGGGCCCGACGCCAACCTGTCGGGCAACCCGGCGGCGCCCAGCGGGCCCGCTGCGGCCGCCGACGAGGGCTGCCGCGCCGCGCCCGGCGGCCCGGCGCCCTGGGGTCTGGTGCTGTGCCTGCTGGCCCTGGTGCGGCGCCGCCGGCGCTGAGCCCCCGGCGGGGCCCCGCTACCCGGCGAGCAGCCCGTCCAGCAGGGCCTCCAGCCGGCCGCCCCCGACACAGGCGGCGGGCCCGGCCCCGGCCAGCTCAAGCCCCGCTGGCCCCCCCGCCACCGTCAAGAACAGCGGCACCCCTGGCTGGCCCGGCGGCACCAGGAAGGCCCGCTGGGCCGCGAAGCCGGGCGCGCTCAGCGCCGCCAGATCCACCCGCCCGAGGTTGCTGATGACCGCCGTCGCCACCCAGGCGTCCTGTGCCAGGCTGCGGCGCACCGCCGCCCGCCCCACCTGCGCCATGACCCACAGGGGCACGCCCCGCAGCGCCTCGGCGGCCCGCACCGTGCCGTAGGGGGCCGGCCCGGCCACCTCGGCCGCGAGGCGCGCCTGCACGGCGGCGACGGCCTCGCCCGGGGCGACCGTGAGGCGCACCAGGCCCGTGAGGTTGTGCACGGTGTCGGCGGCGGGGCCGTCGCGGCGCAGGTCCACCGGGACCGAGATCCGCTGGGGGTGGCCCGCGAGGGTCGCCAGGCGCACCGCCAGGGTGGCCGTGACCGCCGGCGGGACAGGGCCGCTGCG
>JAUHVS010000752.1 GCA_030424955.1 bacterium
CGTAGAAAGACCAGCCAATCATGGTGGTGAAGGCAAAGAGACAAAGCCCCAGCGTAACAATGTACTCGCCACCCGGCAGCGCGTTGGCAAACGCCATTGAGGTGAGACTGGCGCCGCTGATACCACTGGGCAATACATCCATAATCACGATGACCAGGCCGGTCATGGTGCACACCACCAGGGTATCGATGAAGGTGCCCAGCATGGCGATCATGCCCTGCTCTACGGGCTGGTCGGTTTTCGCCGCCGCGTGCGCGATCGGCGCGCTGCCGAGCCCGGCCTCGTTGGAAAAGATACCGCGCGCGACGCCAAAGCGCAGCGCGGCCCACACCGCCAGCGCCACCGGCGCGACGACGGCCAGGGCGCGGCTCAGCAGCACAGCGAGGATCGACACGCACACCTCAAGGGGACGACCGGCGGGCGGCGCAGGGTACGTCAAGCCTGACCCACCCCGTCAACGTCGGCTCACTTGCCGGCGGGGCAAAGGCGCGAGAGGCTGCGCCGACGACCCTGGCGGCCTGGCCCGCTGAATGGCCCACACGGCGCGCCGTCGGGGCCGCCAACTGCCTCCCTTTGCCCTGGAGTCCTCCATGCGTGCCCACAGCCCCTGGCCCCTGACCGCCCTGCTGCTCGCCCTGACCGCCCTCCCCTCCCTCAGCGCCGCCCGCGGCCGCCACGCCGACTTCGAGGCCCTGGATCTGGCCCCCCGCGAGGCCCGCCGCCTGGCCGATCCCGTGGTGATGGACCGCATCGAGCTGGAGCGCCGGCTCGACGCCCTGGCCCGCGAGCTGGACGCCGTGCGCCGCGACGCGCAGGACGACGGCTGGCAGCGCAACCGCCGCAACCGCCGCAACCGCCGAGATCGCCGCGACCTGCAGCGGAGCGTGCAGGGCGCCGCCGCTGAGCTGGTCGCGCTGAAGAAGGCGGTGCAGGGCGCCCACCGGGTCCAGCTCGTGCGCCGCCCGGTCGAGCCCCCCCCCGCCACCCGGCCCGCGGTGGCGCAGGCCGACCAGATGACCCAGCTGATGCAGTCGTTGGAGGCCGCCAGCTTCCGCGACGACAAGCTTCGGGTGCTGCGCTCGGCAGCGGCGCACCACCACTTCACCTGCGAGCAGGCGGCCACGCTGGCCCGCAAGCTGAGCTTCGGCAAGGATCAGGTGGACGCGCTGGTGCTGCTGTTCCCGAAGGTCGTCGACCCCGAGAACAGCCACACCTTCTACAGCGTCCTCGCCCACAAGAGCGACCGCGAGGCGCTGGACGCCCGGCTCGACGCGCTGTGAGCCGGCGGGCGTCGCCCCCCGCCGCTACTGGCGGCGCGCCTCCAACGTGAAGGTGTCGGCGAAGCCCCCCTGGTAGCCATCCACGAACAGGTGCACCGTCTCGCCCGCCGACAGGGCGATCCGCACCTCGCTGAGCAGGTTGTCAGCGGCCGCGTCGTCGTTGCAGGCCAGCTCGTCCATGGCGTCCTGGCACCGGCCCCGCACGAAGAGCACCGTGTCGCTGCCGTCCATCCCGACCCCCGTGATGGTGAAGCGGTACTCGCCGCCCACGGCGGGCGTGAACGCGAACACCTGCTGGTTGCCGCCCCCACCGCAGCTCCCCGGGCCCCCCAGGTTCACGGTGTTGGTGGTGTCGCCGTTGGCGCGCCACACGCCGGCGACCGCCGGCTGCGCGCTCAGATCGACCACCGGCCACCCCGCAGGGCACCCGTCGCCGACCTCGCCACACACGCCCAGGCCGTCGCCCTCGGGCACACAGGCCAGCGGCGCGGTGCAGCGCGCGAGGGCCCCGTTGCTGTCGCACAGCCCGCCGGCGCCGGCCGCGGGCACCTGCACCAGCGGCGCGCGGAGGGTGCCGCTGCGGCCGCCCGTCACGTCGATCACGGTGGCCTCCACCTCGGCGATGTCCAGCGGGTCGCCCACCGGCCCGCCGAACCACGCGGTGTAGCGCCCAGCGCCGGGGGTCACCCGGCTGAACAGCACCTGCGCCTCCGCCTCGAGCAGCGCCACGCCCTGGGCGTCGTAGAGCTGCAGCCCGATGGCGCTCACGTCGCCCTCGGCGTCGGTCCCCTCCACCACGAGCCCGAGCACGCTGGTCGAGCCGACGTCCCCAAAGGCCGACAGGGTGGTCAGCACCGGCGCGGACGCGCCGCGGCACACGAACTCGTCCAGCTCGGCGTCGGGGCGATCCGCCGGGGGCACGCACCGCTGGCCCGCCGCGCAGCGGTTGAGCCCGCCGTTGGGATCACAGCCGACCGCCCCCTGGAAGCGCGGCGGCAGGGCGACGGGCACCTCGACGGGCGGCGCGCTGACGCGGCCGGCCGCGTCCAAGACCTCGATGGTGGCGGTGGCAGGCTGCGAGGCGCCCTCGATGATCCGGCTCCAGCGGCCCGTGAACTGCGCGCCGTTGACGTCGATGGTGTCGAAGTTGATCGTCACCGCCCCGATCGGCTCGCCGTCCACGGTGATCGGCGCCCCGGCGGCGTCCACGAACAGCGTGCGGGCCGCCAGCGCGTCCCCGTCGGGATCGCGACCGGTCACCACGCAGGCCAGCCCGCCGGTGTTTGGATCGAAGTAGGCCTGGGCCTGCACGATGGACGGGGGTGATCCCACGTCGGGCTGCGCCGAGAGGGTGAAGGCCGTGGGCTCGACCAGCTCGAACTGGTCGACCATGAGGTAGACCACCTGGCCCGCCCGCAGGTCGAGGCTGATGCCGCTGGTGTAGACCCCGCCCTCGGTGTCGAGATCGTCGTTGCAGGCCAGCTCGGTCTCGGCCTCGAGGCACGCGGAGCGCGCGTACAGCACGCTGTCGATGTCGCCGCTGGTCTCGAAGCGCCAGGCCCCCGCGGCGGGCGCGGTGAACTCGACGATGGCCTCGCTCCCCACGGCCTCGGGGTTGGCGCAGCTGCCGGTGAAGACGTCCGCGTTGCCGGCCTGCCCGCTGATCTCGAAGCCCTGGCCCACCGGGCGGCTGTTGAGGTTCAGCGACGGCAGGCCGGCACAGTCGCCACCCATCATGCCGCCCGCCCCGCCCACGCCGCCCATGCCACCGGCACCGCCCACGCCACCGGCGCCACCCACGCCGCCGGCGCCACCCACGCCGCCAGCGCCGCCCACGCCGCCCATGCCACCGGCGCCACCCACA
>JAUHVS010000753.1 GCA_030424955.1 bacterium
GGGGAAGACGGCCACGGCGTCGTCGCGCCAGGGGTGGTAGCCGTCGAGGCTGATCTGCAGGGCGTAGACGCCCATGGGCAGGTCGGGGAAGGCGAAGGCGCCGGCGGCGTCGGTGCGCACGCGGCTGTCGGTGGTGCGGATGAGCACGGTGGCGTCGGCCAGGGGGGCGCCGTCGGCGTCGGTGACGGTGCCCTGCAGGGCGCCGCGGGTGACGGCGTCTTCGCCGTCCTCGCCGGGGGCGCCGGGGTCGCCGTTGGTGCCGTCCGCGCCGGGGGTCCCGGAGGGGCCGCGGGCGCCGGGCTCACCCTGAGCGCCCGAGGGGCCCGGGGTGCCTTGGGCGCCTGCGGGGCCCGCTGCGCCGGGGGCGCCGGTCGGTCCGGCGCTGCCCTGACACCCCATCGCCCACACCACGGCGAACGCCAACCCAGCACGCCAGATCACCATCTGCGTTCTCCACACTCGTCAATCCCACCGGGCGCTCGACCGGTCCCCAGGTCAAGCCCACTGGCGGGGGTCATCGGATGAGGCGGTACAGAACTTGAGGGCGGGTCGCAACCATGTCGGGTCGATCTGCATCTCGGCCCGCCCGGCGGGGCCGAGCGCCGACGGCGTCAGCCTTCGGGGGCGCCCCACCGGGTGGCGAGCCACCGGTTGGTGAACTCTGCGGAGCGGTCGTAGCTGTCGCGGAGGGTCTTCTCGACGAACTTCTCGAACAGGCGGCCGACGCCGAACATGGAGACGTTGACGTCGAACCGGGCCACCCGGTCGGCCTCGTGGTCGTTGACGGGCTCCATCCACATCTCGGTGACGATGCTGATCTTGTCAGCCCGCACCGAGGGCAGCGTGCGGGCGTGCCAGCGCTGTGCCGCGGCGTCGAAGCGCCCCTCTTCGATGTAGGTGAGCGAGTCGCCGATGACCTTGCGCACCGCCGCCGGGGCGTCGAGGCGTGGCTTGACGCGCACCCGGCGCTGGCGGTTGCCGGCGTCGTCGAGGGTGAGGCTGAGCAGGTCGAAGGCCTCGAAGCGCAGGGCGTCGCGGTACAGCGGCGTGTTGTAGGCCTCTTCGAAGAACACCTCGCGCCAGAAGCGGTCGGCGTTGCAGGCGTAGCGATCGCGGAGGGTGAACTGCATCGGGCGGCTCCCTTGGGGGGGCGGGTCAGTCGTCGTCGTCGGGATCGTCTGGGTCGTCGTGGGCCACGGCGTCGACCAGGGCCGGGGGGGGCTCGGGCCGCCGGCCCAGCGCGGCCGCGGGCGCGCCCCGGGCGGTGTGCACGTGGTGCACGGTGCGCTGGGGGAAGGGGATCTGCACGCCGTGCTCGGCGAAGGCGCGATCGACGGCCTTGTTGAGCTCGCTGAGGATGCCGGGCAGGCCGCGGATCTTGCGGGTCCAGATGTGCAGCACGAAGTCGAGGCTGGAGTCGCCGAAGCGGGTCATGTGCACCACGGGCGCGGGGCGCACGAGCACGTTCTTGTCGGCGCGGGCGATGTCGATGAGCAGGCGCTCCACCAGGGCGATGTCGGTGCCGTAGGCCACGCCCACCTGCACCTGGGCCCGCACGCGCTCGTTGCGGCCGAGGGTCCAGTTGACGATGCGGTCGGTGACGAACTCGCTGTTGGGCACGATGACGGTGATGCCGTCGCGGGTCTCGAGCGTGGTGGCGCGGGCGCTGATGTCCTTGACCTCGCCCACCAGCTCACCGACCTGCACGAAGTCGCCCCGGCGGATGGGGCGCTCGAAGAGCAGGATGAAGCCGCTGATGAAGTTGCTGGCGATGTTCTGCAGGCCAAAGCCGATGCCGATGCCGATGACGCCGAAGAGCAGGCCCAGGGCGCCCAGGCCGATGCCCACCGAGGCGAGGCCGACGGCGAGGGACACCGCCACCACCAGGTAGCGGATGACCGTGCCCACGGCGTCGCGGATGCCGCGCTCGACGGCGAAGTGGTCGAGCAGGCTGTGGGTGACGAAGTTCTGAATGACCCGCGACATCCACAGGCCCGCGGTGAACCACAAGATGACCTGCACGAGGGACCAGATGGACACCTCGTTGCTGCCCACCAGGAAGATCGGGTGGGTGGCCCAGCCGAGCAGGTCGCTCCACACCAGGTCGAGGCCCCAGACGTAGCGGCCGCTGAGGATCACCACCCAGAGCCACAGGGCCGCGGTGGCGCCCAGGTAGAAGACGAGGGCCGCCGTGCCGCGCAGGCGGGTGAGCCGCGCCTTGAGCTCCTGGGCGGGCGTGCGCACGAGGGCGGTGTCGAGGGCGGCGTTGGGCTGCTCGTTGCCGGCGAGGCGGCGGGTGAGCTTGCGCAGGGTGCGCGAGCCGACGGTGACCAGGGCCAGGATCAGCAGGCTGACCAGGGTGCGCCACGCGTACCACCACACGCCGCGGGAGCTCCACTCCAGCCGCTGCAGGTGGTAGCCGGCGATGGCGCCCAGGCGGCTCTCGGTGCCGAGCACCCAGTCCTCACGCATGCACAGGTCGGTGAGGCCCGCGTACACCTCGAGCAGCAGCTCCTTGTTGAACTCCTTGCCCGGGGCCGGCTCCTGCTGCTTGGCGGTGTTGCGCGCGCGGCGCCAGCCATCGCAGCGGGTCTCGAGGTCGACCTGGCGCTCCTTCATGGCCCGGGCGTCGAAGACGTCGCGGTAGCTCTCGAGGAAGGCCTGCTCGGGGTAGCGCCCGGCGATGATCACCGGCAGCTGGCGGGTGAGGTCGTACCAGAGCTGGTCGCGCTGCAGCTTGAGGCGCTCGAAGGCGAGCTTCTCTTTGAGGAACATGATGCGCTTCGCGCGCACCCGGATGTCGCTGTAGATGTCCTCGTCGGCGGCGGCGCCGTCGTTGGCCGCGTGGGCCGCGGCGGTGCGCAGGGTGTCGAGCTCTTCCTCGATCTGCGCGATGCCCTCGGCGCGCAGCTTGCGGGAGTTCTCCAGGCGCTTGGCGGCCCACTCCGCGTCCTCACGGGTGATCTCGAGCCGGGCCTGGGCGGCCTCCAGCGTGCGCTCGCGGGCGGCGAGCTCGCGCTGGGCGAACTCGAGGTCGAGGCTGTCGCGCAGCTCGCGGGTGTCGTCGGCGGCGCGGCGCATGAGGCGGATGCGGGGCACCAGCCGGGCGATGCGCTGGCTGGCCTGACGGGCGGACTCGC
>JAUHVS010000754.1 GCA_030424955.1 bacterium
ACGCCGAGCCGCCCCCGCTGGACGCAGGCCCCGTCGGCGACGCCGTGCCCCCGCTGGACGCCGCGCCGCCCATGGACGCCGAGCCCCAGGCCGACGCGACGCCCGACCAGGGCCCGCCGCCGGACTGCCGCTGGCCCGCGGGCCGCGAGCCGCTGTCGCCGCAGATCGACGATCCCTCCGGGCAGGCCTCGGCCCGCGTCGAGGGCGATCCCTGCGCGCGCACCTTCGTGCTCACCAGCACGGCCGCGCGCCGCGACAACGTGCCCGACAGCCCGCTGCGGATCGTCGAGGACCCCACCGGGCCCACGGTGCGCACCCGCAACGTGCTCTTCGACGCGCTCTACGCGCTGACCCTGGTGGAGGTGGCCGGCCAGGGCGTGCGCTGCCCGCCGGGGGGCTGCTTCGAGACCGGCCTGAAGTGGAACTACGTGTGGACCCGCGACACCGCCTACGCCGTCGACCTGGGCCTGGGCGCGCTGGACCCCACCCGCGCCCGCAACAGCCTGGAGTTCAAGCTGGCCGAGCGGCGCGAGGGCGGCGACCGACAGATCGTGCAGGACACCGGCACCGGCGGCAGCTACCCGGTCAGCACCGACCGCGTGGTGTGGGCCCTGGGCGCGCGCAGCCTGCTGGGCTGGCTCGACGGCGCCGAGCGCGAGGGCTTCGCCCAGGGCGCGCTGGCGGCCATGCGCAACACCATCGAGCACGACCGCGTGGTGGCCTACGACCCGGTGCTCGGGCTGTACCGCGGCGAGCAGTCCTTCCTGGACTGGCGCGAGCAGAGCTACCCCGCGTGGACGGCGGGCGACGTGGTGCACATCGGCATGTCCCACGCGCTGGGCACCAACGTGGGGCACGCGAGCATCCTGCGCATCACCGCCGACCTGGCCCGCGCCGCCGGCGATGACGCCGCCGCCGACCGCTACGGCGCCTGGGCCGACGCCCTGGCCGCCGCCATCCGCGACCACCTGTGGATGCCCGACGAGGGCTTCTTCAGCGCCTACACCACCACCGGCCTGGACCCCGCGCCGTCGCCGCGCACCGAGCTGTTGGGCACCGCCCTGGCCGTGCTCGAGGGCGTGGCCGATCCGGCCCAGGCCCGCGCCGCCGTGACCCAGTACCCGCACCTGCCCCTGGGCCCGCCCGTGCTGTGGCCGCAGCAGCAGAACACGCCCATCTATCACAACCGCGGCATCTGGCCCTTCGTCACCGCCTACGGCCTGCGCGCGGGCGTCGCCGTCGGCGCGCCGGCGGTGGTGGACAACGCGGCGGACTCCCTGCTGCGCGGCGCGGCGCTCAACCTGAGCAACATGGAGAACCTGGAGTTGGTCACGGGGCGCCCCTGGCTGGACGACGGCGCCGCGTCGGGGCCCGTGGTCAACAGCCAGCGCCAGCTGTGGTCGGTGGCGGCCTTCATCACCCTGGCCCACGAGGTGGTGTTCGGCGTGCGGGCCGAGTGGGACGGGCTGCGGGTGTCGCCCTACCTCACCGCGCACCTGCGCGAGGCCTGGTTCGGCGCGGCCGATGAGCTGGTGCTGAGCGGCCTGCCCTGGCGCGGCGCGACCCTGGAGGTGGTGGTGCACCTGCCCCCCGCCGAGGCCGGCGCGCGGGCCTACACCCTGTCGCGGCTGACGGTGGACGGCGAGGCCATCGAGGGGGATCTGGTCCCCCCGCTGCCCCCCGGCGCCCACACCATCGACGCCTGGCTGAGCCCCACCGCCGAGGGCGATCCGGCCATCCGCCTCATCGAGGACGTGGCCGACTACCGCACGATCTTCGGGCCCGTCTCGCCCGCCATCACCGGCGTCGCGCCCGAGGCCGGCGGCCTGGCCGTGCAGTGGGATCCGCAGGGAGAGCGCGCGGCGGACGTCACCTGGGAGGTGCTGCGCGACGGCGAGGTCATCGCCCGCGACCTGCCCGGCGACGCGCGGCGCTTCGTCGATGGCAGCCCGCAGCCCGCGGACGCCTCGCCCTGCTACGTGGTGCGGGCCCGCTTCACCGCGTCGGCCACGGGCGGCCAGCACAGCTCGCCGTGGTGCTGGTGGGGGGACGGCGGCGCCCGCGTGCGCACCTTCCCGGCCGACGAGCTACAGCACGTCGGGGGCGAGGGCGTGCTGAACCACGGCCGCTATCACTTCCAGAACTGGGGCGACGCCGGCCACCAGATCATCCTGCCCAGCGTCACCGCCCAGCACACGGGCCAGCACCTGCTGCAGGTCACCTATGGCAACGGCGCGGGCTCCATCAACACCGGCATCACCTGCGCGGTGAAGCGGGTGACGGTGTACGACGGCGACACCGCGGTGGGCGGCGGGTACTTCGTGCTGCCCCACCTGGGGGACTGGGGCCGGTGGGAGGACGGCAACCTGGTGCCCGTGGACCTGGAGGCCGGCCGCACCTACCGGGTGGTGATCGACAGCGACGACCCCCACGCCATCAACATGTCGAGCTTCCAGCACTTCGAGACCTACACCGGCGGCCTCGGCGGGCGCTCGGGCGTGTACAACCGCGTCAACATCGCCGATCTCAAGATCCTGGCCCGGCCGGGCGCCGCGCCCTGACCCCCTGAGGCCCCCGGGCGCCCACCCTGCGCGCCCACTTCCCGCGTCGCGGCCGATGGGGCACAGTGCGGCCATGCATGCCACCGCCTCCCACCGCCGCGCCCGCGGGCGCTCCCTCTTCGGCCCCCTGCTGATCCTGGTCGCCCTGGGCGCCCTGGCCTGGGGCCTGCTGCAGCGCCGGGCCGCCGAGGGCGTGACCGTGCACGGCGTCGACGGCGAACAGACCCAGCTGCGCACCGACAACGCGGGCACCTTCGCCCGCCAGCAGGCGTGCCTCATCGAGTGCACCCGCGAGGCCCGCGACTGCCGCGCCCTGGCGGCTGATCCCGACGCCCGCGGCGCCTGCGCTGATACAGAAGACGACTGCGCGGCCGACTGCCGCGCCGCAGATCCGTCGGGCGCCGGCCTGGCCGAAGAGGAGACCCCATGAGACTCAAGCACATCGGCCTCGCCCTCGCCCTCGCGGGCGGGCCCCTGGCCTGCAAGGGCGGCGACCCGCCCAAGGCGCCCACGGCGGGCCAGACCGGCGCAGCGGCGGCCGGGCAGACCGCCGCCGCCCGCGACGTGCTCCCCATCG
>JAUHVS010000755.1 GCA_030424955.1 bacterium
CCCCATGGCCGACGTCCGGGTCACCGAGAGCCACGGTTTCAGCGCCGCTGAGGCCAAGCAGAAGATCAGCAGCTTCGAGGAGATGCTCGCCAAGTACCGCGTCAAGGTGGAGTGGCAGGGCAACCGCGCGCAGCTCAAGGGCATGGGCGTGTCGGGCGACATCGCCGTCACCGACAGCGACTGCTCGGTGCTGGTGAAGCTGGGCCGCATGGCCAAGATGGCCGGCATCGATCCGGTGAAGCTCGAGGGCTCGATCCGCAAGCGGTTGCGGGCGGCCTTCGACGCTGAGTAGCCGCCCGCTCATGGGGCTGGGTCGCGACTTCAACGCCCTGCTGGGGACCCAGTTCCTCGGCGCCTTCAACGACAACCTCTTCAAGCAGCTCGTGCTGTTGTTGGCCGTGGACACCCTGTTCCCGGGCAAGGACATGCAGGGCTTCGCCTTCGCCGTCTTCGCGCTGCCCTTCGTGCTGTTCAGCGGCGCCGCGGGCGATCTGAGCGAGAAGCACAGCAAGCGCAGCATCATCGTGCGCATGAAGATCGCCGAGATCGCCATCATGGCCCTCGGCATCGGCGCGCTGCTGATGGTGCCCCGGCAGGGCGGGGCCGCGGGCTACGCCTGGCCGGCGCTGCTCGGGGTGCTGTTCGTGATGGGCACGCAGTCGGCGTTCTTCGGCCCGGCCAAGTACGGCGTGATCCCCGAGATCGTGCCCGGGCAGCAGCTGGTGCGCGCCAACGGCAGCATCGCCATGACCACCTTCCTGGCCGCGCTGTTCGGCATCGGGCTGGGGGGGCCGCTGCTCGACTGGTTCGGGCCGCAGGTGGCGCCCCCCGCCACCCCGAAGCTGTGGATGCCCGGCGTCGTGTGCGTCGGCCTGGCGGTGGTGGGCACGGCGGTGGCCCGGCTGATGCGGCCGCTCCCCGCCCTGCGGCCCGATCTCACCGTGGGGCTCAACCCCTTCGGCCGCCTGTGGGGCACCATCAAGATGCTGTCGGCCGAGAAGGGGCTGATGCGGCTGGTGCTGCTCAACAGCTTCTTCTGGTTCAACTGCGGCGCCATCAGCCAGTCCATCAACGGCATGAGCCTGCCGGCCTACCTCGACATGCAGGCCAAGACCGAGGTGAGCTACCTGACCTCGATCATGTCGGTGGGCATCGTCGTCGGCAGCCTGCTGGCGCCCCGGCTGGCGAAGCGGGTGTCGCTCGCGGGCCTGGTGATGGGCGGCACCACCTTGATGGTGGCGACCCAGGCCGGCCTGCTGACCATCGGCACGGTGGTCGACCGGGCCCACGGGGCCTTTGGGGTGGCGCTGGTGCTGCTGGGGCTGGCCGGCGTGGCCGGCGCGATCCTGGTGGTGCCCATCCAGAGCTACCTGCAGGCCGCGCCGCCCCCGGGCAAGCGGGGCCAGACCTTCGCGGTCAACAACTTCATGAACTTCCTGTTCATGTTCCTGGCGGGCGTCTTCTACCAGTCCGCCGTCGGCAGCCTGGGCCCCACCGTCGCGCAGGCGGTGGGCGGCGGCCTGTTCTTCGGGTGGATGCTGTTCATCCGGCGCGACATCCGCGCCATGCACATCGAGGGGCACGCCGAGCCCGCCTGAGGGCGCCGGGTGCCGAGGGGGTCTACGGTGATCGGGGTCATGTTCGTGTGTCTGGGCAACATCTGCCGCTCGCCGATGGCCGAGGGGGCGTTCCGCCAGCACGTCGAGGCGGCGGGGCTGGGCCACGCGTTCCGCATCATGTCGTCGGGCACGGCCGGCTATCACGTGGGCGAGGCCCCCGATCCGCGCTCGCAGGCCGCCGCGGCGGCCCACGGCGTAGACATCTCGATGCTGCGGGGGCGTCAGCGCGTGCGGGCGGACCTCGAGAGCTACGACTACGTGATCGCCATGGACCGCTCGAACTGGAGCGACATCCAGAAGCTGGCCCGCCGGGGGCACAGCGCCAAGATCAGCATGCTGCTGGAGGAGCTGCCGGACGCGGGGACCACCGAGGTGCCCGACCCGTACTACGGCGGCGACAGCGGCTTTGAGCGGGTGTGGTCGCTGGTGGACCGGTCCAGCGCGGCGCTGCTCGCGCGGCTGCGGCGGCGCCACCAGATCTGAAGCGGAGCCGAACCTGCTGGCAGAGGCAAAAAAAAGGCCCCGGCGCTTGGGGGAGCACCGGGGCCTGGGGGCGTGACCCGAAGAGCGCATCGACCGGGGGAGCCGAAGGGGGAGTCGCTCCAGGATCGGGTCGTCCAACTCGCTGTTGTCAGGCTTGGGGGAGGCTGACAACGGCATGGTGTCGGGTCACACAGGGGCTCTTACGCGCCGACCCGAAAAATGTTCTCAAAAAATCCCAGGTGTCTGAGCTTGTTGAGCAAAGGGCGGCGCGCTGCGCTGCCTCAGGGCGGGGGGATGTCGGCCACGCAGGCCGTGCCCTGGCCGCCAGGCGAGGGCACGCACTTCATGGGCTCGCGCCCGGGCGGGCAGTCCTGGTCGGTCACGCAGGGGTCGTTGGGGTAGCGGCAGAAGAACCCGAAGCTGTCGCAGGGCCGGAAGAACGGCGAGCAGACGCCGCCGGGCTGCGCGCCGCAGTCGGCGTCGGTGCGGCAGACCAAGCGGGCGCAGGCTGCGTAGCGGTGCCCGTAGGCGCCGCCCGGCACGCAGACCAGGTTGTCGCGGCCGCAGTCGGCGTCCACCTGGCACCCGTCGGTCCGGCAGCCATTGAAGTCGGGCGGGGCGGCCCCGCCGCAGTAGCCGTCCAGCGCGTTGAAGCCCTCGGCCTGGCAGACCGCCCCCGCGCCCTGGTCGGCGCAGTCGGCGTCGGCGCAGCAGCCGCCAAACTCGCCACCGCCGAAGCACTCGTTGCGGCGGGGCTCGGGCGCCGGCCCGACGCAGGTGCAGGGGCCGCCCACCCCGGTGATGGCGCGGCAGGTGCTGCCGGGCGCGCAGTCGCCGTCGGCCTGGCAGGTGCTGGCGGCGCCACAGGCCGGGGCCATGCCGCCGCCGGCACCGCCGCCGCCGCCAGCGCCGCCGCCCCCACCCGCGCCGCCGGTGCCGCCCGCGCCGCCGGTACCGCCAGCGCCGCCGCTGCCACCGTCGCCACCCGCGCCGCCGGTGCCGCCCACGCCGCCGGTGCCGCCCACGCCGCCGG
>JAUHVS010000756.1 GCA_030424955.1 bacterium
CTGCGCCAGCAGCCCGTCGCCGACCGTCAGCACCGTATAGGTGTGCAGGGCCTCGTCCAGGGGCAGCCCTTGGCGGCCCACGCCGATGATCAGCCCGCCGACCACGTTCAGGCCCACGATGGCGAGCCCGGCGATGGCGTCGCCGCGCAGGAACTTCATGGCGCCGTCCATGGCGCCGAAGAGGGACGACTCGCGGTCGAGGGCGGCGCGGCGGGCCCGAGCGCCCTCGGGATCCACCAGCCCGCTGCGCAGATCGGCGTCGATGGCGAGCTGGCGGCCGGGGAGGCCGTCGAGGGCGAAGCGCGCGGCCACCTGCGCCACCCGCTCGGCCCCCTTTGAGATCACCAGGTACTGCACCAGGGTGATCACGCCGAACACCACGGCGCCCACCAGCACGTCCCCCGCCACCACGGCGTCCCCAAACGCCGCGACCACGGCCCCCGCGTCTGCGTCTGCGAGGATCAGGCGGGTGGTCGAGACGTTCAGCGCCAACCGGAGCAGGGTGGTCAGGAGGAGGGCGGTGGGGAGCTGCGACAGGGCCAGCGCGTCGCGGGCGCTCAGGGCGGTCAGCAAGATGACCGTGGCGAGGCCAAGCTGGCCGGCCAGCAGCACGTCCAGCGCAGCGGCGGGCACGGGAAACACCACCACCCCAATGGTGGCGGCGACCGCGATCGCCAGCGCCGTGTCTCGTCTGTTGTGGCCCATGTGCTGCCCGGAGTGCCCCGGCCGGCGCCCGCCGCCCGCCGTGGGGTCGGTTCTACCCAGGTCGGGGGGCCATCGCAATGGCCGCCCCGCAGCGCCGCGCGGGAAGTGTTGGTCGATGTAGGCGAGTGTCGTATGATGTGAGGCAACAGGACTCGGCCTTCGGGCCCGTGGCCCAGGAAGACCTGATGAGCATTGGCGTGCCCCCCGACTTCGCCCCGCCGCCCGCGGCGCCGATCCACGTGCTGGTGGTGGACGACGAGCGCCCCATCCGCGAGATCCTCTCGGACTTCCTGAGCCTGGAGGGCTTCGTCGTGCACACCGCGCCCGACGGGGAGGCGGGCCTCGCGTGCCTGGCTGAGCACGCCGTGGACGTGGTGCTGAGCGATCTCAAGATGCCCGGCATGGGCGGGCTGGCCCTGCTCGCCGAGATCCGCACCCGCTACCCGCAGATCATCACCCTGATGATGACGGGCTACGGCACGGTCGAGACGGCCATCGAGGCCATGAAGGCGGGCGCCGCCGACTACGTGCTCAAGCCCTTCCAGGTCGACAGCGTGGTCCTCACCATCCAGCGCGCCCTCGACGCGCGGCAGGTGCGCCGCGAGAACATCGAGCTCAAGCAGGCCCTGTCGCTCTACAGCCTGGCCGGGCACCTGGGCGACACCGTCGAGCTGCAGCCCACGCTGCGGCTGCTGGTCGACACCGTGCAGGCTCAGACCGGCGCCGAGCGCGCGGCGGTGGTGCTGCTGCCGACCGATGACGAGGCCTGGGACGCCGCGGCGGCGGCGGGCCCCGGCGCGGCGCTCACGCTCAGCGACTTCACCGCCGAGGCGCAGGCGGGTCAGGCGGCGGTGGCTGCCCATGGGGACGCGGTCTGGCGCTGGCTGGTGTCGACGCCGCGCACCGAGGGCACCGCCAGCGTGCTGCTCTTGCCGCTGATGTTCGACGGTCGGGCGCTGGGCCTGCTCGTGGCCCTGCGGACGCAAGGTCAGTTCATCGAGGGGGACCGCAAGCTCGCGGCCATCCTGGCCGATCGGGCGGCGGTGGCGGTCAAGAACGCGCAGCTCTTCGAGACCCTGGAGCGCACCTTCGTCTCGACCATCGAGGCCTTCGTGAACGCCCTCGAGGAGAAGGACCGCTACACCGCCGGGCACAGCGAGCGGGTGGCGGAGTTCGCGCAGGTGACGGCCGAGGCCATGCAGCTCGACCCCGCGTTCTGTGAGCTGTGCTACCAGGGCGGGCGGCTGCACGACATCGGCAAGCTGACCCTGCGCCCCGAGGATCTCAACAAGCCTGCGGCGCTCACCCAGGACGAGTACGAGCGCTTCAAGGCGCACCCGGGCTTCGGCGAGGCCCTGATGCGGCCGATCCCGGCCTTCCGGCACATCCTGCCGGCGGTGGGGGGTCACCACGAGCGCTGGGATGGCAAGGGCTACCCGCGGGGGATCGCGGGCTACGACATCCCGCTCATCGCGCGGATCATGGCGCTGGCCGACACCTACGACGCCATGACCAGCCACCGGGCCTACCGATCGGCGCTGAAGCACGACGTCGCCATCAAAGAGATCCGGCGCTGCGCCGGCACGCAGTTCGACCCCGAGGTCGTCGAGGGATTCCTGGTGGGCATTGAGCGCTGGCGGGACGCCCGCCGCCGCGCGGGCCGAGAGTACCCGCGCTGAGCCCCGGCGCGCCCGACGTGCGCGTTGACGATCCCCCCGCTGACAGCGTAGAACACGGCGTTTTTCGTTAACGTTCGAGGCTGCAGCGCATGGACGAGCACGCTCGCCGACACGTCCCTGTCAACATCGAAGACGAGATGCGCGTGTCGTATCTCGACTACGCCATGTCGGTCATCATCGGCCGCGCGCTGCCCGACGTGCGCGACGGGCTCAAGCCGGTGCACCGGCGCGTGCTCTATACGATGTACGAGCTCAAGAACAACTGGAACAGCGCGTACAAGAAGAGCGCCCGCATCGTGGGCGACTGCATGGGCAAGTACCACCCGCACGGCGACACGGCGATCTACGACACCGTGGTGCGGATGGCGCAGGACTTCTCCATGCGCCACGAGCTCGTGGACGGCCAGGGCAACTTCGGGAGCGTCGACGGCGACTCCGCGGCGGCCATGCGCTACACCGAGGTCCGCATGTCGCGGATCGCGCACGAGCTGCTCGCTGACATCGAGAAGGACACCGTCGAGTACGGGCCCAACTACGATGACACCCAGCGCGAGCCGCTGGTGCTGCCCACCCGGGTGCCGAACCTGCTGGTGAACGGCAGCGCCGGCATCGCCGTGGGCATGGCGACGAACATCCCGCCGCACAACCTGGGCGAGGTGGTGGACGACGCCATCGCGGTGATGCGCGAGCCCGACATCTCGCTGCCCGAGCTGATGCACCTCATCCCCGGGCCGGACTTCCCCACCG
>JAUHVS010000757.1 GCA_030424955.1 bacterium
CTGCAACTGCTCGGCGCTGACGTGGACGGCCGCGGCGCTCGTGGCCCCCGACGCGCTGAACCCCAACACCCGCTCGTGCTGCTGGACGAAGGCGCGCAGGGCCTCGTCGATGCGCTCGACGCCCGCGAGATCGACGCCCTCGGCCTCGGCGGTGCGGCAGACGTGGGCGAGCTCGTCGAGCTGGAAGCTGTCGGCGTTGCACTTGACGGTGTGCACCACCTGGCGCAGCTGGTCGAGGTCGTGGGGCGTGGCCTGGGCCGCGGCAAGGCTGCGGCGGGTGTCGGCCACAAAGTGCTGGAAGGCGTCGGGCTGCCGCAGCGCGCCCACCAGGGCGGCGTTGCGCCGGGCGGCCTCCTGCGCGGCCTCGAGGTCCGTGCCGTCGCGGAAGGTGAGCAGCATGGCCTCGGGTCGGCCGTCGCGGCGGATCAGCCGAGCGGTGAGGTAGAGCGCCCGGCCGCGCACCTGAACGCGATGAGGCAGGTGGGCCAGCGTGACGGCGTCGGGCAGCAGGGCCTCGAACACCTGGGCAAAGGCGAGCTCGAGTTGCCGCCGCTCGGCGCCGTCCAGGGTCAGCAGCGCCCCGAGCGAAACGCCGGGGGCGACGGCCCCGCCGAACAGCCCGTGGCACGCCGCGCTGTAGCCGGGCTGAACCCGCAGATCGGGGCCGACGACGATGAAGCCGAAGGCGACGTGATCCAGCACCCGCTGCAAGGCGCGGGTGCGCTCGGCGACCTCAGCCTCGAGGTGCGCGCGGTGCTCGGTCGCCTGGGCCTCCCGGCCCTCGGCGCGGGCCAGCCGCGTGCGCAGGCTGGCGTGGTCCTCGTGGTCCTCGTGGATGCGGCGCTTGAGGAGCGCGGCGGTCTCTTCGGCGGCCTCGGCGCGCTGCTGCCAGCTCAGATCGGCGCGGCTCACGGGTCGCACCGCAGGCCGACGGCCACCAGGGTCTGGTTGATGTGCACGCCGCGGTACTGCTCGCCGTAGGTGTCGAAGCCGGCGACCACCCGGGCGTGCCGGGCGAGGGTCGCCTGGAGATCGGCGTGCAGGCCGTACTGGTCGGCCTCCAGCGCCCGCAGGATGCAGTTGAACGAGAACAGGAAGTCGCAGGGGCGCCCCCCCAGCCGCCCCAGCGCGTCGCCCAGGTCGGGCACCTGGGCCCCGTGGGCGGCCACCTCGAGCACGTCCCCGGGCTTGACGGCGCAGTAGAAGGTCATCGAGCCGTCGGCGTGCACTTGCTGCACGCTGCGCACATAGGGCACGCCGTCCACGTTGAGGGTGACGGGCTGCAGGAAGGCCCGCTCGGCGGTGAGGGCGGTCGGCTCAACGCCCAGGGCCCAGGCGTAGGCGTCCCGGGCGGGATAGCCGTCGAGGCGGTAGACCCGCCGCAGATCGGGATCGGCCGCGGTCACCGCCAGCAAGGTGTTCGAGCCGGTGAAGTGCTGGTGCTTGAAGGTGACGAACTCGCCGCTCGACACGTGGCCCAGCAGCAGCACGGCGGCGTCGCTGCGGGCCTCGCCGTTCAGCAGCACCTGGGTGGTCTCGAAGCGCAGATCGTCGCCCGCGGAGCCGCCCACCAGCGGCACCCCGCCCAGGGCGTCGGCCAGCCACTCGGCGACCCGCTCCTCGGCCCGGGACAGCCCATCGATGAACAGCATGCCCACGTGGTGGCGCGGATCGGCGAGGGCGGGGTCGACCCCGGCCCTCGCCAGCAGCCGGGCCACGGTCGCGTGGGCCCGGACCGGGGTGAGGGTGGCGAGATCGTCGATGAGCGCCGCGTGCCAGGTGGCGCCGGTGTCGCTCAGCGCGGTGACGCTGAGGGCTTGGGTCTCGCGGTGCCCGCACGCGTACTGGCCCGCGGACGAGCAGCCCACGAGCAGGCTGTTGGGCAGCGCCGCGGCCAGGTGCGTGGCGCAGGCGGCGAGGTCGGCCCGGCCCGCCGTGAAGGCGAAGACCACGTCGGGGGCGGGCCGATCGGCGAGGCCGGCGAGGCAGGCGCCCACGGCGGCGCCGGCGTCTGCGGTGTTGTCGCTGTGCTGGTGAACTTCCATGGCGCCCCCAGAGGCAGGGGCCATCGCGGCTGGCCGCGTGACCGGTGTCTCGTTCGCTCCTGATGCGGCTCAGCCTGCCCGGGCGTGAGAGCGCATGGTCAACGGTGACCCAGGGTGCCGGGCGACCGAGCGCGCTCGCCGCGGCCCCTCGGCGCGACGACGCAAGGGGGGGCGACGGGCCACCGAGTGTCCGACGACCAGCGGCAAGCCGCCCACAGCAGACCAGGCCACGGGGGAAGACATGTGCGGACCAATCTTGGTGGTGGACGACTCTGCGGACACGCGGGCGCAGCTCTCCCAGGCCCTTTGCGGTGCAGGCTACACGGTGGTGGACGCGGCGGATGGGCCGGCGGGCCTCGCGCAACTGACCGCCCATGACGACGTCGCCCTCGTGCTCTGCGACATCGATCTGCCTCGCATGGGGGGCCTCGAACTGCTGACCCAGGTTCACCAGACGCAGGCGACGCTGCCGGTGGTGATGCTGACCCGGGGGCGCGACCCGACGAAGGTTCGGCACGCCCGAGACGCAGGCGCCAGGGGCTGGTTCGTGAAGCCCTTCAACCCCGCGCTGTTGGTCCTGGCCGTGCAGCGGCTTGTGGCCTGAGCGCGCCCCAACCGAGGAGGCGGCGGGCGAGCCGCGATCAGGGCCCGCAGGCGGCCGCCGGGGCGCAGGCGAGGGTCTCGTCGATGGCCGTCGGCCGGCAGCAGCCGTCGGCGCAGTCGGCGTCGGTGGCGCAGCGGGCGCTGCACAGCCCCTGACTGATGGCGGGGTGCACCAGGCAGCGGCCGGCGGTGGGCGGGCAGTCTCGGTGGTGATCGCAGCCGATGGGGCTGGGGGGCGTCGCCCACCACAGCGCGGCCATCAGGCCGGCGCACAGGGCGGTGCCCAGCAGTGCCATGCGGGTGTTGTCCTGGCGGGTGCGCACGCCAACCTCTGCGAGTGGTGGGCCCCTCAGACACCCGGCGCGGCGCCCGGGATTCAGGGGGTGTCAGGCAACTTGCCGCTCAGCGATATGCCGGGCAAGGGCCATGATGGTGTGCTGCGGGTTGACCCCCAGCACGGTGGGCAGGGCGGCGGCG
>JAUHVS010000758.1 GCA_030424955.1 bacterium
GGTGACCCTGCCGCCGGCGGTGGACGTGGCGGCCGATCCCTCGGGCACCACCGCGCGCAACGGGCAGGTGCTGACGGCGGTGCTGGGCGACAGCGAGGTGTGGACCCTGGAGGCCGGCGAGGCCGTCCGCCAGCGCGGCGTGTGGGTGGGCCAGGACCTCACGGGCGCGCGCATCGAGGCCACCGCGCCCGTGGCGGTGTTCAGCGGCCACGAGTGCACCTTCTACCCGTCCGATCAGGCGGCCTGCGACCACCTGGAGGAGCAGCTCTTCCCGCTGGACGCGTGGGGCAGCCGGTTTCTGCTGGCGCCGCCGGCCCTGCGCACGGAGCAGCCGGCCTTCGCCACCGAGACCACCTACTGGAAGATCGTCGCCCAGGCCGACGACACCCGCGTGACCCTGGGCGCGGCCTTCAACACGCTTGACGCCAGCCCGCCCGGCTCGCCGGGCGTGCCCGACTGCGCGGACGCCCTGGAGGGCCCCGACACCCTGGTGCTGCAGGCCGGCGAGTTCTGTGAGCTGGGGACCCGGTCGCCGGTGGCGGTGACGGCGAGCGCGCCGGTGCAGATCATGGGGGTGATGAGCGGGCAGGCGAGCGTGGGCTTGAGCCTCAACCCCTTCGACCAGAACGCGGGGGATCCGGCCATCTGGCTGGCGCCGCCGCAGCGGCAGTTCCGCCGGGAGTACGCCTTCCTGGCGCCCGACACCTACTTCCTCGACTACGTGACGGTGGTGGCCCCCGAGGGCACCGAGATCAGCCTGGACGGGGCGCCGGTGCCGCTCGTGGGGGCGCGCCCCGTGCCCGGCACGGCCTTCGTGGTGGCCGACCTGCCCATCGAGGACGGCCCGCACCGCATCACCGGCTCGGCGCCCTTCGGCATCTTGGTCTACGCCTACGATGACTACGTCAGCTACGCCTTCACGGGGGGGCTCGACCTCAGCAAGCGCTGAGGGGCGCGGGGCTCAGGCGGCGGGGGCGCGGTGGGCCTTCAGGCGCGACAGGCCATCCTGCACGGCGGTGTAGCCGAGCCACAGCCAGGGCGCGCCGTGCATCGCCAGATCGAACCAGTCCATCGCGCCCATGCCCACCGCGCCGCCGGCCAGCCACTGCAGCTTGCCCACGATGTGGGGCTCGGGCACGAAGGGCGCCAGCCCCAGGGTGAGGCTCGCGATCAGCGGGGCGAGGTAGCGATCCATGGGGCCTCCATCGTCAGGGCAGCGGGGCGGGCCGGGCGGGCCGCCCCAGAGAGCCGGCAGCGGCGCAAACCGTGCCGGCGGCGGGCGGCGGTCCGTGGCATCATGCCCCCGACCGGCCTGGAGCGAGCCCATGGATGACGTGACCGCCTGCTGCCCGCCCGCGCGACCCCTCGCGCCGCTGGTGGACCCGCAGGACGACGCCCGCCTGGCGGCGCTGGCCAAGGCGCTTGGCCACCCGGCGCGGGTCGCGATCCTGCGCCACCTGATGCGCATCGACGGCTGCTATGTGGGCCAGATCGTCGACGAACTCCCGCTCGCGCAGTCGACGGTGTCGCAGCACCTCAAGCAGCTCAAGGGGGCGGGGCTCATCCGGGGCGAGGTCGAGGGCCCGCGGGTCTGCTACTGCGTGGAGCCCGAGGGCCTGGCGGCGCTCAAGGCGCTGGTGGCCGCGCTCTGACCGCCGCCTGAGGGGGCGGGGCCTGGGGGGCGGAGATCAGCCCGCGAGGGCCTGCTCGATGGCCGCCACCAGCTTCGGATCTTGCGGCTTGGTGATGCTGCCGAAGCGCCCGACCACCTCGCCCTGCCGGTTGACCAGGAACTTCGTGAAGTTCCATTTGATCTTGCTGCCCAGCACGCCGCCCTGCTCCGCCTTGAGGTGGGCGTAGAGCGGGTGGGTCTGCGGCCCGTTGACGTCGATCTTGGCGTGCATCGGGAAGCTCACGCCGTAGTTGCGCTGGCAGAAGCCGGCGATCTCGTCGTGGCTGCCGGGCTCCTGCTTGCCGAACTGGTTGCAGGGGAAGCCCAGCACCACCAGGCCGCGCTCGGCGTAGTCGCGGTGCAGGGCCTCGAGCCCGGCGTACTGCGGCGTGAAGCCGCACTTGCTCGCGGTGTTCACGATCAGCAGGGCCTGGCCCCGGTAGGCGTCGAGGCGCACGCGCTCGCCGGCCAGGGTCTCGACCTCGAAGTCATACAGCGACATAGGGGGGCTCCGTGACGAAGGGCACGGACAGCAGATGCCCGGCCGGCGGGCGGGTCGCGGCGAGCGGGCTCGCCCGCCGCGGAGGCATCAGGGCGCGGAGACGTCCAGGGTGTAGCCGGCGCAGCCGTCCACCTGCACGCGGCCGCCGTACACCTCGACCTCGATGATCCAGGTGCCGGGGGTCACCGCGTGGGTGATGCGCTCGCGGTCGCTGGTGCTGGTGCTCGACGCCACCTTGTCGCCCTGGGGATCGAACACGAAGAGGTCCAGGTCGGCCTCGGCGTGCAGGAAGCTCAGGTCGAGGGTCAGGTCGCCGGTCTCGGCGATGTCGATGGCGTAGTAGTCGGTGTCGTTCGCGCAGCCGCTGGCCTCGAGGGTGCCGGCCTCGATGGCCACGGCGTTGCCGCGGGCGTCGTTGGGCTCGAAGGCGTCACCGGCCACGGGCTGGGGCTCGGCGGGGCCGCCGTTGAGCACCTGCTCGCCCACCTCGCACCAGGGGGTCCACTCGTGCTCGGCCTCGAGGTCGTTCTCGGCGTTGGCCTGCGGGCAGGTCTCGTCGGCGCTCCAGGCCACCCACTCGCCGTCGCGGCCCAGGCTGGCGGCGAAGGCCTTGAAGTCGGCGTAGCCGCCGGCGCGGGCATAGAAGGCCAGGGGGGCGTTGCAGGTCTGGGTGGTGTGGTCCTCAACGTCGGCGGCGGCCTTGAGCATGATGAGCTCGTGCATGGCCGAGGTGCTGGAGTTCCAGCAGCAGGTCTTGGACTGGTTGTAGACCATCTCGGGGAACACGTAGTCCTCGAGGATGCGGTGCTCGGCGTCCACCTGCACGCGGCGGCGGCCGAACTCCTGCTCCATCAGATCGTACAGGGCGTCGAAGGCGCGCTCGCGGCGCTCGCGGGCCGAGCAGCTCGCGGGGTAGCGGCGCAGGTGATCGCGGGCGGCGTCGATC
>JAUHVS010000759.1 GCA_030424955.1 bacterium
GGCCCGGTGGCGACGGGGCGCGGGGGATCAGCGAGGGGCGCGGGCGCGCCGTCGGCGTCTGCGGTGGGCGCGCTGGCGTCGAGCGCTGCAGCGCGGGGCGGCGCCGCCTCGCGGCTGGCGCGGCGCGGCGACGCGGGGAGGGGCGCGGCGTCGTCCAGGGCGTGCCGCATGGCGTCGTCGGTCGCCCGCGCGGTGGCGGCGTCCGCAGAGGTGTCCGCGCCCGCGGCACGCCTCGCCGCGGCGGCGGCGGGCTGCGCCGGCGGGGGCGCCGACGGCGTCAGGTCCTGGACATCATCGAACAGCCCGGCGAGGCCCGTGGCCTTGGGCGTGCTCTGCTGGCCGGTCCTGCGGGCTGGGGGCTGCCCGTCGGCCGGTGGGGCCTCCGGGGCGAGCGGCGGTGGCGTGCGCGGGGGACTCAGCAGGGCCTCCGGTGGGGCGGGCGGGGGGCAAGCAGGCTGGCAGCATAACAGCTTGTGGCGGGGGGCCAAGTTGCTGCCGGGGCGGCCTCGCGAGGCCGGAACACCCGTCGGGGGCGAGGCGCCGCCGGGCGGGCGGCGGAAGGGGAGCCGGGCTCAGTCCGCCTCGTCCAGCAGGTGGGTGATCAGCAGGGCGTCAAAGGGGGCGCCTGCGCCGAGGGCCGTGGGGAACTCCAGCCGGCGCGGCCCGTCAGCGGCCTCCTCCAGCGGGATCAGGTCCACCGAGTCGAGCAGCGACACCTCGTCGCTCGGCTCATCATCGCTGGGGTCCTCCACGTCGACGGGCATCGGCTCGGCCTTGGCGGTCACGCCGGGGGCGATCTCGGCGGGGGGCCGGCTGGGCACGATCTCGCCCGTGTGCTTTGGCTTGCGGGCCAGCGGGATGTCCTTGAAGCGGCTGTCCCGGCCGCGGGGCCGGCGGGCGGCGGCGTCGTGCTCGCCGGCCATCAGGGCCTCGTACATCTGCTTGTGCTGGGCGCGCATGCGCTCGCGCACGGGGCCCTCGTCCACCTCGCCGTCGATGAGCAGATCGGCGTAGCCGCTCTTCTGCGAGGCGATGATGCTGCCGCCGATGAAGAGGTGGGTGATCAGCACCGGGTTGCTGGGCCCCGAGTCCTCGGTCTGAATGTGAAACGTCTTGCCCCGATGCCGCACATCGGTGTTGAGCCCCAGGATCATGCGCTGGTCACCACGTCGACGTGCTCGAGGATCAGGGGCGAGTCGCCGTCGACTGCGCTGCCCCAGAAGCGCTCGGCGACCCGCTGAGAGGTCGACGGCGCGTCGGTGACGAAGAAGCGGTGGGCGCCGGGCGCCGTGGCGTCGGGCGCGCGCAGGTTGGCCCGGTCCAGCAGGGCGCCCGCCTCGATGGCGAGGGCCTCGGCCGAGTCCACCAGCGCCACCGGGTGGCCGATCAGCTCGTGGGCGACCGCGCTGATGACGGCCCGCAGCAGCGGGTAGTGGGTGCAGCCCAAGATGATGGTGTCGACGGCGGTACCGGCGAGCGGCGCCAGGTACTCGCGGGCCACGAGGGTGGTCACCGGGTGATCCAGCCAGCCCTCTTCGACCAAGGGCACGAACAGGGGGCAGGCGATGGCGTGCACCCGGCGGTCGGGATCCACCTCGTGGATGGCGTGCAGGTAGGCGTCCGAGCGGATGGTGGCGGGGGTGCCCAGCACGGCGATGTCGCCGCCGCGAGAGCGGGCGAGGGCCGTGCGGGCGCCCGGCCGGATGACCCCCAGGACCGGGGTGGTCGCGCCCTCAGCCAGGCCGCCGAGGGCGTGGGCCGACACCGTGTTGCAGGCCACGATCACCAGCTTGACCCCCTGCTTGAGCAGGAAGTCGGTGTTCGTGCGGGCGTAGCGCACCACCGTCGCCGGCGAGCGCGTGCCGTAGGGCACCCGGGCGGTATCGCCCAGGTAGATCATCGACTCGTGGGGGAGGGCGTTGGCGAGCGCGGCGGCCACGGTCAGGCCACCCAGGCCGCTGTCGAAGACGCCGATGGCGCCTTGTCGGTTCAGGGCCATGGAGCGGCTCACCATCCAGACTGAGGGGGCGCGATCAGTTGCAGCTCAGCAGCGTCCAGCGGCGCTCGTAGCTGACGTCGCCGACCCCCAGGTAGTTGAGATCGATGCTGATCTCGGCCGGCTCTTCGCCCTCGTTGAGGACGTTCCACAGGAACTCCTTGGCGCGCGGCCGCTCAAAGCCAGCCCAGCACCACTGCCCGGCGATGCGCGCCTGGGCGACGCCGGTCGCGGTGAGCCCCGTCTCCAGCCCCAGCGTGACCTCGCCCTGGGCGCGGCCGCCCAGGCAGTTGCCGTTGCTGTCGATGAAGCGGCCGCGGATCTCGGTGACCCCGCCTGGGGCGCAGACCACCGACACGGCGGCGGGCGCCATCGGATCGTCCGAGAAGCCGGGCTCCAGATCGCTGCGCAGGTTGCCGGTCCACAGCACGGTGGTGCTGGTCCAGATCTCGGTGCTCTGATCCCACGCGAAGTTCGGGGGCGTCCAGTTGTCGTCGCCGTCGGTGTCGCGGAACTCCTCAGAGACGTCTTCCCCGCCCACGCTCGGCAGCCTGAGCGTAAAGTCGGCGTCATCGTCGGCGTCGATGAAGGGCTCGCCCAGGTCCATGCCGGGCTCCAGCACGTCGAAGGCGGCGTCGTAGATCTTGTTGCCGTTGGTGTCGCGGAAGTCCTCTTCGCCGCGGGTGTAGGCCACCACGCGCACCAAGCCGTCGCGGGGGTTGAAGCGGCCCTGGAACTCGTTGATGAACGGGCGCTCCCAGTTGTCGTCCGGCTCGACTTCGCGGGGGGCGGGCAAGCCCACGCGCATCACGGTCAGGGCGCCGCCGTCCTCGTCGATGCCCGACTCCTGGTCCACCGTGCCGGCCTCGGTCATGAAGAACACCCGGGTCTGGCGGTCGAGGCGACCGTTCACGCGGTCGGCCAGCTGCACGCGGCAGGTGGTGCCCTCCTGGTTGCCCAGCAGGTAGCGGTCGCCCAGGTCGGGGTTCTCGGGGTCGAGCAGCTCGCGCTGCGTGAAGGCCGGGATGACCTCTTCATCGCACGTGATCTGCATGCCACGGCCGCTCGGGATGCCACCGCGGATGGTGACGGCCGTGCTG
>JAUHVS010000013.1 GCA_030424955.1 bacterium
CCCCGTAGCTGAAGGTGCCGTCGATCCCCCAGAAGCGATCCGCCGCGTCGACGACGGCGGGCGTGAGGGGGGCGTCGGGGTGCAAGGGGCAGTGTGCGCGCATGCGCCTTTCTCGCCCGCGCCGCGGCCTGTGGCAAGGCGGTCGACCCGATGGCCGCTGCCGGGCAAGATGACGGCTGGCTGGCGCCGGCTGGCGCGGGGCGCCACCGCAGGCGCAGCGGGGCCATGGACCAACCCCTGGACGGGGCGACGGGAGAGCGCATGAGGGGCGAAGGGATGGCGGGTGGGCGGCGGCCGGGGCGGTGGATCAACCGCGTCGCCTTGGGCGTCTGGGCCGTGGCGGCCCTGGCCTGCGACGACGACGGCGACCCGAACTACACGCCGGCCACCGGGGCCGACAACGGGGCGCGCTGCATCTTCAGCCCGGCCGGCGCCACGGGCTGCCGTGGCCAGGAGTGCCTGGCCTTCCCGGCGGCGCAGCTGGGCATCTGCAGCGAGCCCTGCACCGACGCCTGCCGCTACGGCGGCACCTGCGCGCGGCTGCCGGACCTCGCCGAGCGGGTGTGCATGGTGCCCTGCACCTCGGGCGCGGACTGCCAGTCAGGCTTCGCCTGCCAGCCCATCGACGGCCTGCAGACCTGCGAGGGGGGCGCCTCCTGCGCCGCCCCCGAGGTCAACGCCTGGTGTGTGCCCTTCACCGGCTGACCCCCTCGCGATGATCGGCGAGCGCCTGGGGGCTCGCGGACGAGACGGAGCTCCTCATGCAGTGGGTCTCGACCCTGCAGACCGCAGACGACTTCTCAGACGCCGTGGCGGACGCCATCGCAGCGCTGGCGGCCCGGCTCGTGGCCGCGCCGGACCTCGTGTTCGCCTTCGTGTCGCCCGCAGGCCGGGCGGGCCTGGGGGCGCTGGGGCGGGCCCTGCGCGGGCACTGGCCGCAGGCGCGGGTGGTCGGCTGCACCGGCGGGGGCGCGCTGGCCGACGGTCGCGAGGTGGAGGGCGTGGCGGCGGTGGCCCTGGTGGGCGCCGTGCTGCCCGGCGTGACCCTGCAGCCGTTCTATCTTGAGGCCGAGGGGCTGCCGGACCGGGCCGCGGCGCCGGCGGCGTGGGCCGAGGCCGTGGGCTGGGTCGGGGCGCCCCCGGCCGGCGTCATCGTGCTGCCCGATCCCTTCTCGTTTCGACCGGAGCCCCTGCTGCGGGGCCTCAACCTGGCCTTCCCAGGCGTGCCGGTGGTGGGGGGCGTGGCGAGCGGCGGCGCGCGGCCGGGGGATCACGGCCTGTTCCTGGACGACAGCGTGTACAGCCGCGGCGCGGTGGGCGTGTGCCTCGGCGGCGCGGTGCAGGTGCAGGCGGTGGTGGCGCAGGGCTGCCGGCCGGTGGGCCAGCCCATGTTCGTCACCGCCGCCGAGCGCCACATCTTGCGCCAGCTCGACGGCCGGCCGGCCACCGACCAGGCGCAGGCGGTGTTCGAGGGGCTGAGCGCCCCCGAGCAGGCCCTGGCGCGGCGCGCGCTCTTCCTGGGGCTGGTGATGCAGCCCGCGCAGCAGCGCTACCAGGCCGGGGACTTCCTGGTGCGGGGCCTGGTGGGCGCCGATCCCGAGCTGGGGGCGCTGGTGGTGGCGGCCGAGCTGCGGCCCAACCAGGTGGTGCAGTTCCACGTGCGCGACGCCGACACCAGCCGCCACGACCTGGACGCGCTGCTCGCGGCCCACGCCGAGGCGGCCACCACGCCGGCGGCCGGCGCCCTGATGTTCGCCTGCCTGGGCCGCGGCGAGGGCCTGTACGGCGCGCCGGGCTACGACAGCGAGGCCGTGCGCGCCCACCTGGGCGCCGATCTGCCCCTGGCGGGCTTCTTCTGCAACGGCGAGATCGGCCCCGTGGGCGACCAGGCCTACGTGCACGGCTTCACCAGCGTCATCGCCGTGTTCAGGCCCCTGGAGTGACGGCGCGCGAGGGCGGGCGGTGAGCCGCTGGGCCTGCGGGCTGATCCTGGCCTCGCTGGTGGCGCTCGCCCCGGTGGGCGGCCAGGCCGCGGCGCCCGACGGCCCGCCCCTGGTGGTGGGGCTGCTGGCCGGCCACGGCTGGGGTACGCCGGTGCGTACCGCGGCCCTCGACACGGTCGCCGCGGGGCTGGTGGCGCGGGTGGGCGGCGCGGTCTCGCCCGATCCTGATACCGCCGCGGCCCACCTGCGCGTGCTGCTGCATGGCGCCCAGGTCGGCGACGCCGTCGTCTACCCCTTCACCCTGCGCCATGGCGACGACGGGGCCCTGCGCCGGGGCCTCCTGGGGCTGGTGGCCGGGCTCGACCGCCGCCGGCCGCCCACCCACTACGGGCTGGCCCGCGGCCGCGACGGCGACGCGCAGGTGACCGCCGTGGTGCTGGTGCACCGCGGGGTGGTGTTCTCGCCGCCGCTGCCGGCGACGGCGGCGCCCGGGGCCGTGCTGCGGCTGAGCGGGGCGCTGCGCCGCGGGTACTTCCGGCCCCGGGTGGTGGTGGCGCCGCCTCACGGGGCGATCCGAGAGCGGCCGGCCTGGACCGAGGCCCGCCGGGTGGAGGTCAACGTGTACCTCGACGCCGGCCCGGGGGTGTACGGGGTGGAGGTGCTGGCCGACAGCGTCGACGGCCCCGTCGTGCTGGTGAACCACCGGGTGTACGCCGGCGTGGCCCCCCCCGATCGCCCGACGGTGGTGCTGCGCCCACCGGGCGCCGACCGCGCCGAGGATCTGTGGGCGCAGGTGCAGGCGGCCAGGGCGGCCCACGGGCTGGCGCCCCTGCGCGCCCACGCCACCCTGGTGCGCATCGCGGCGGATCACGCGGCCGATCTGGCCCGCGCGGGGCGCCTCGCCCACCGCTCCGCAGACTCAGGCACCCTGAACACCCGCCTGCGCGCCTACGGCGTGGCCGCGACCCTGTCCGCCGAGAACCTGGCCCAGGCGCCCGACGCGCGGGCGGCCCTGGCGGCCTTCCGCGACAGCCCGGGGCACGCGCGCAACCTGGCGCTCCCGCAGCTCACCCACGGCGGCGCGGCGCGGGTGGGTGACATCTGGGTGTTGGTGATGGCCGCCCTGCCGAGCGCCCCGCGGTCGAGCGCCCCTCGGCCCACCAGCCGGCCACGCTCGCCGGGCCGGCTGCAGTAGCGGGCCCGGCCCCGGCTAGCTGAGGTGGCCCTCGGCCAGCGCCGCCGCCGCGAGCGCCGCGGCGGGGCTCCCCTCGGCCAACGCCTCGCGCACCGGGTGGGCGTTGAAGGTGGCGGTGGGGACCCGCACCAGGGTGTGGCCGTGCAGCCCGAAGTGCCCCTGGATGGCCCGCAGCAGCGTCTGGCCGGCCGCAACGCCCGGCAGGCCGTCGAGCCCACAGCGCGTGAGGGTGCCGTCGCGATCGATCAGCAGGGCGGTGAAGTCGCTGAGCCGAATCCCCAGGCGGAAGCGACCCTCGATACGGTCGGTGACGATGGCGTCATGCTGCTCGGACCAGTGGGGGGGGGCGGCGCCGATGGGGCGCCACGGCGTCGGCGACGGCGCGCAGCAGTTGCACACCACGGCGGATCTCGGCGAGGGCGACGGTCGAAGGCGCCACGCCCATGAGAGCACCTCCAAGAGGGTGGGGGGCGATGGGTGGGGGGTGGGTCGAAATCATCAGCGGATCTTGGCTCGTCCTCATATTCACAGTCTGACATCGGTCGGCCGCGAAAGCAGGTTGAACGGTGGGGCTTTTTCGCAATCGTCACAGGGCATTGTCCCCGGTGACGGCGGGGTGGCCGGGGCGCGCCGGGGCGGCGGCCGCCGGGCGACACCGAGGCGACGGGCGGCGGTCTGATCCGGCGGCTCAGTCCAGACAGATCTGGTGGCGCTCGGCGTAGGCCAGCGCCGACGCGTGGGCGGTGGCCTGCACCAAGGCGGCGCCCGCGGCGTCCAGGCTGGGGCCGAAGGCGATGACGCCGTCCTCGTGGCCCCCCATGGCGAAGAGGGCGCTGCGGGTGCTCATGCCAGCGTTCGCCAGGTGTGTCACCGCGTGCGCCATGTCGGCGGTGCCGTAGGCCGCGCTCGCGGGGGTGGCCGGCAGGCCCAGGGCGGCCGCCCGACGCCACAGCAGGGGCGCGTGCACGTGCAGCACGCAGCGGATGGCCGGGCTGAGGTCGTAGACGGCGCCATGGGTCAGCGACTCGCTGGACGGGCGCACCGCGCCCTCGCTCTCCACCCAGTTGCGGCGGGCGTCGTAGCGGCGCACCACGCACAGATCCTGCAGCGCCACGCAGCGCCGGCCCCCGGTCTGGGTGCCGGTGATCAAGAAGGCCCGGCCCCCCCGCGGCCCGGGGAAGGGCCCGACCCGCGCCGAGAGGTTGCCAAAGCCCGCCCCCCCGTAGCGCTGCGGATCCTGCCCGAGGCCGCCGAGGCGCACGAGCACGTCGCGCCAGGCGAGCAGGGCGCCAGCCAGCCCCTCGTAGGGACGCGGGGGCAGCGCGCGCGGGTGATGGTCTGCTTCGAATTTGACGACGCCGTCGATCTCCATGGCGCGGCAGCCTAGCAGCCGGCGGGCTACGCCGCGCGCCTTGTGTCGCGGGCCGGGCGTGCCGAAGCTGAGGGGGTCGATGGGGCGTGCGCGCCCGGTGTCGGAGGGGGGCCTGTGCGGCAGAGCGTTTCACACAGCGGGATCGGCAGGGCCGGGCGCCGGGCGCTGGGCGGGGCCTGGCTGGTGGGGGCGCTGCTGGCCCTGGGCTGTGGCCCCCCGCGCTCGCCCGAGATCACCGTCGGGGTCGGGGCCGGGCGGCAGCACCACGCGCTGTCGGGCACGGCGACCTGGTATGGGCCGGGCCTCAACGGCAACCGCACGGCGAACGGCGAGCGCTTCAACATGAACCACATGACCGCCGCGCACCGCAGCCTGCCCTTCCACAGCCGGGTGCGGGTGACCGACCTCGACACCGGCCGGGCGGTGGTGGTGCGCATCAACGATCGCGGGCCCTTCGGGGACGGCATCATCGATCTGAGCAAGGCCGCGGGCCGGCGCCTGGGCATCCTGCGCAAGGGCCGCGCGCGGGTTCAGCTGACGGTGCAGCGCTGGGGCAAGGGTGGCCGGCGCTGAGCCTCGGGTGGCCCCTGGGGCGGGTTTTTTTGGGTAAATTTTTGGGGCTGAGGCCGGATGGTCGTTCAATGACCCCATGCTTCGGTCTCTTCTCCACCTTCAGACGCGCTTCTACTTCCTCCTGGTGGTCTTTTTGCTTTTCTTGCCGGGGTGTGGGGCGCCCGCCGCGCTGGAGGAGACCGTCAACCGGGTGGTGCCCCGTGACCGACACGACTGGCGCCCGGCGAAGGCAGCTTCCAATACATCCAAGGCTTCTCGTCGGGCCCGTCGGCCGCGCCACGCCCTGCGCGGCACGGCCAGCTGGTACGGCAAGCGCTTCCAGGGGCGCCCGACGTCGAGCGGCGAGCCCTTCGATCGGCGGTCGCTGACCGCGGCGCACCGCACGCTGCCCTTTGGCACGGTGCTGCGGGTGACCTCGCTGGACACCGGGCGCGCGGTGACGGTGCGGATCAACGATCGCGGCCCCGTCAGCGAGTCGCGGATCATCGACCTCAGCCAGGCCGCCGCCGCCCGCATCGGGCTGCAGCGCATGGGGATCGGGCGGGTGTCGCTGGCGGTGGTGAAGATGGGGTCCGGCCGCCGGCGCTGAGCCGCAGGCGCGGGCTCAGGCGCGGGCTCAGGCGGGGGGATGGGCCTGGGGCGCCCCGAAGCGCTGCTCCGCGAGCCAGGCCTCGATGCCCTCGCGCTTGGACTGATCCACCAGCATCCACACCTGCTCACCGGCCCGGATCTGGCTCTCGTCGTCGAAGGGCCGGTTGGCCTTGTCGTCCTTGCCGATGGCGAGGAACAGCAGCCCCTCGGGGGGCGCGAGGCGCTCGTCGCCGCCCTTGCCCCGGGTGCGCAGCTCGGGCACGGCCTGCCCGCGCTCCAGGCGCACGATCCACCAGTCCACGTCGGCCTCGGCGCCGAACAGCCACCGGCCGCCACAGTCGCTGAGGGTGTCGATGTCGACCCGCGCGCCGGGGCTGATGGCCGCCCAGGCCCGCGGCACCTTGTAGTGGCGGCGGCCGCGGCGGGCGAAGAGCACGTTCGCCGAGTCGTTGGGGGTGACCGCCAGCACGCCGCGGCGGGCGTCCACCTCGGCCCGCAGCAGCAGGGCCTCGCTCAGGCCGCTGCCGTACAGCACCCGGAACCCCTCGGCCTCGGCGGCGGCCACGGAGTCCGGGTTGGACTCGAGCAGCACCACCTCTTGCCCGCCAGACATCAGGGCGCGGCCCTGGGCGCGGGCCAGGGCGTTGGCGCCGAGCAGCACCCACCCGTTGTCGCGGGGCCGCGCGAGCTTGAGGGCGCGGGCGAGCATGCCGCCCGTCAGCCCCTGGGCGACCACGGTGATGGCGATGACCAGGAACACCAGCGCCTGCAGCTCGGGGCCGCCGGGGATGTCCTGGGCGGTCAGCTCCTGGGCGAACAGCGAGGCGACGGCGGCGGCCACGATGCCCCGCGGCGCCATCCACGCCATGAACACGCGCTCGTTGCGCGACAGGCCGGTGTTGTGGGTGCCCACCAGGATGTTGAGGGGGCGCACGACGAACATCAGCACGGCCACCGTGGCGACGCCTGCCCAGCCCAGGGCCTGCACCCGGGCGAGGCCGACGTCGGCAGCCAGCAGCACGAAGAGCATGCCGATGGCCATGACCGTCAGCTGCTCTTTGAACTCCTTGAGCTCCGCCGACACCCGCGAGGGCAGGTTGCCCACCACCAGGCCGGCGGTGATGGCCGTGGCGATGCCCGCCTCGTGCACCAGGCCGTCGCTGATCTGGTAGAGGGCGAGCACCAGCGTGAGGATCGTGACGTTCTCGAGGCCCTCGGGGATCAGGCCCTCGACCCGCAGCAGGAAGGCGAGCAGGAAGCCCCCCAGGCCGCCGACGGCGATGCCCACGCCCAGGGTCTTGGCCACGGTCCACAGCCCATGGGCCACGCCCTGCACCTCGGCGCCACTGAGCACCCACTCCAGGGCCACGACGGCGAGGATGGCGCCGATGGCGTCACCAAACACGCCCTCGGCCTCGAGCACGGTGGCCACCCGGGGTTTGACCCGGATCCGCCGCAGCAGCGGGGTCACCACGGTGGGGCCCGTGACGATGACCAGGGTGCCGAACAGCAGGCTGGGCTGCCACGCCCAGTCGAGCAGCAGCATGGGGGTCAGGGTGCCGCCCACGGCGGTCACCACCGAGCCCACGGTGACCAGCTGACGGATGCTGCGAGCCTGCCGGCGCAGCCGCTTGAGCTCCAGGCTCAGCCCCCCCTCGAACAGGATGACCGCGACGGCGAAGCCGACCAGCAGCCGCATGCCGTCGCCCAGGGCGTCGGGGTGCACGATCCCGGCCACCTGGGGCCCCAGGATGACGCCCGCAGCGAGCAGGATCACGATGCCGGGCAGGCGCAGGTGCCGGGCCAGGATCTGCGAGACCATGCCCGCGCCGAGGGCGATGCCCACGGTCAGGGCAGGAGAGTCGAAGGCGACGGCCATGGGATGCCCAAGCTGGAGAGGGGCAAGGATTGTAAGCACTCAAAGGGGGTGGGCAAGGCCGGGGTGAGCCGAGGCGGCGGATCGCTGCCCCCCACAGGCGGGTTGGGCTTGATCCCAGCCACCGGCTGGGGCTTGTTGGGCGCCGGGCCGCGGCGGCGGGCCGCGCTGGCGCATCTGACGGCGCGGGCGGCCGGCCCGCGTCGACGGCCGCCACCACGCACCCGACCACGGCCCGGATCACGACCCCCGAACGGAGGACCCCATGGCGAGCTTGCAGGGCAAGACCCTCTTCATCACCGGCGCGAGCCGCGGCATCGGACAGGCCATCGCGCTGAAGGCGGCCGCAGATGGGGCGAACGTGGTGCTGGCGGCCAAGACCACCGAGCCCCACCCCAAGCTGCCGGGCACCATCTACACCGCCGCCGAGGCGGTCGAGGCCGCGGGCGGCCAGGCGCTGCCCTGTGTGGTGGACGTGCGCGATGAGGCCATGGTCGAGGCGGCCATGAAGCAGGCGGTGGCGCGGTTCGGCGGCATCGACATCCTGGTCAACAACGCCAGCGCCATCATGCTCACGCCCACGCTGCACACGCCCATGAAGCGCTTCGACCTGATGCACCAGGTCAACACCCGGGGCACCTTCCTGTGCAGCCAGAAGGCGCTGCCGTATCTGCTGAAGGCCGACAACCCGCACATCCTCAACATCAGCCCGCCGCTGAACCTCAGCGCCCACTGGTTCTCGGGCCACGTGGCCTACACCATGGCCAAGTACGGCATGAGCATGTGCGTGCTGGGCATGGCCGCGGAGTTCGCGGGCAAGGTGGCGGTCAACGCGCTCTGGCCGCGCACGGCCATCGACACCTCGGCGGTGCGCAACATCCTGGGCGAGGGGCTGGCGAAGCAGAGCCGCACGCCGGCGATCATGGCCGACGCCGCCTACGCGATCCTGTCGCGGCCGCGGGACGCCGGCACGGGGCAGTTCTACATCGATGACGAGGTGCTGGCGGCCGAGGGGGTCACGGACTTCGATCAGTACGCGGTGGTGCCGGGCACCACGACCTTCGCCCCCGACTTCTTCCTGGACTGAGCTCGCCTGGGCGCGCCGGCCCGGCTACTCGCGGTCGAAGTACAGCACGCGGGTCAGGTCCATGCCCCCGCCGTCCAGCCCCTCGTCCTCCAAGAACCGCCGCAGCCGGTTCGGATCGGCCCGTGACTCCCGCAGGGTCTCGACCACGTCGGGCAGCGCGGTGTGCAGCCAGCGGTCGAACCACACGGCGCTGCCCACGCCCAGCTCACAGTGGGGGTCCAGGGTCGTCTGGAACCGATAGACCGCGTGGGCGAGGGCGTCGAGGGCGGCCTCGCTCACCGGGCGCAGGGCGGGGTGGCGGTTGGCGTCCATGGGCCGCACGGTGATCAGCGCGGCGTTGGGCGAGTGCTGGAAGGGCACCGACAGGAAGGCCCGGCGCAGGGTGGGGTGGAACAGCGCCAGCTCGTCGAGCAGCACCACGCAGCCTGAGCGGGCGAGCTCGTCGTAGAGCGGCAGGCGCTCGGCGTCGGCGCGCACCAGCGGCTCGAAGGGGTAGTGCTGGGCCACCAGCGCGCGGCCCGCGCCCTGCTGGTTGAGGTGGGTCAGCCGGTTCTTCCCGTAGCGGCGGGCGAGCTCGCCGCCGGTGTCGAGCACCGCCTGCCTCAAGGCCGCCAGCTCGGCGCGCTTGGCGGGCCCCAGGGCCTCGGCCGGCGAGGGATCCCGCAGCAGCTCGGCGACCTCGTCGGCGGTGGGCGCGATGACGATGAAGGGCAGGCCCACCGCGCGGCTGGGCAGCGGCGGCGGCAGGGCCTCGGCCACGCGCTGGGGGGGCGCCATCGCGCGGAAGGGCCACAGGGCGCGGGCGGCCTCGACGGCGGCGGGCGTGGGCTGGGGGAGCACCCCCACCACCGTGCCGGTCAGCCCGTCGAGCAGGTCCAGCGCGGCGTGCACGCGGTCGCGGCGCTCCGCCATGAACCCCAAGGCCGCCGGCCCCAGCCACACCACCGTCGCCTGGCTGCGCCGGGCCAGGGCCTCGAGGTAGCGCCACCCGTCGGTGTCGCGGGGCGCCAGGGCCCGGTCCTCGAAGCGCAGCCGGCGCCCGGGCAGCAGGGCCTGCAGCTGGCGGGCGGCGTCGCCCTCGGTCCCGGCGTGCAGCACCAGCAGGTCGTGCTCGAACCCGTGGGGCCGCTGGCTCGCCACCGGGGCGGCGGCGGCGACCTCGGCGCGGAGCCGGGCCTGCACGTCCACCAGGTGCTGCCCGAAGACGGCGCCCTCGGGGCGGCCCTGGCTTGTGAGGTAGCGCGACACGGCCCCGAGCCACGCCACCAGCGGCACGGGGGCCCCTGGCTGGGCGCGGACCTCGGCCATCTTCGCCAGGTCGCTGCGGGCCTGATCCAGGGGGCTGTCGAGGCGCGGCAGGGTGAAGGAGAAGGCGCGCACGTCCACGAAGAACGTGTCGCGCAGGGCCGGATCGTCGTAGAGCGACGCGCCCACCGCCAGCGCGGTGAGCTGTCCGATGGCGGCGTCGTTGAGCAGGGGCGGGTTCACGGCGGCGACGATAGCACCGGGTCGGCGCGGCCGACGACTTTCGCGCGTGGACCCGGCGGGCCCCCCCGCTTGCTGCCACCGGGGTGGGCCGGTCACACTGCCCGCGGGAGGAGGGGCCCATGACGCACAGACGAGCGCGCGCGGTCGCCCTGGCGGTGACCCTGGCGGCGGGCGGCCCGGCGCTGGCCGACGTGATCTCGCCCGACGAGGCGGCGTGTCACGACAAGGCGACGGGGGCCCGCTGCAACAGCGACGGGCGCCGGGGCCGATGCCAGCCCGATGAGTGCTGCCGCAACGACTACACCAACGGCGTGCCGCCCGAGACGGTCTGCGCCCCGTGTCAGACCTGCCAGGCAGGCGGCGACGTGCTCGACGGCGGGCCGGGCGAGGCCGGCTGCGCGGCACACCCCGACCGGCCGCCCTTTGGCTGGGGCGCGGCGGCGCTGGGGGCGGCGCTGGCCCTGGGCCTGTGGCGCACGCGGCGGCGCGGCTGACGCGGATCAGCCGCGCTGCGGCGCCTGGGCGTGCAGCAGGGCCCGCTCCGACAGCAGGGTGTCGCAGAGCCGGGTGAGGGGCCCGAACACCCGCCGCAGATCGTCATGCCACAGCACGCGGCCCTCGGGCAGGAAGCGCACGTGCTCGGTGCCGTCGTCCACGCCGATGCGGGCCTGAGCGCTCGCGAGCCAGCGGTGGATCGCCGCGCGGGCGGGGTGGTCGAAGCGCGGGAGCGCCTCGAGCAGCACAGCGCGGGTGTCGAACCGCGCGTCGTGGCGCCAGCCCGCCAGGCCCATCTCGAACACCACCTCGGGGCCGACGGCGACCTCGGCGTCGCCGGTGCCCACCACCAGGCGCTGCAGGCGCTCCAGGTTCTGGGCGGCGGCGAGCCACACCAGCTGGCTGCGGCCGGCGAGCCCGATGTCGGCCCGCAGCCGCACGGTGATCTCGAGCCGGGGCGTGGCGCGCAACGGCATCACCAGGTGCAGGCGGCCGGCCTCCACGTGGGGCACCGCGCCCCCGAGCCGCGCGCCGCGGGCGCGGCTGCGGTGTGGCTGCAGATCCCCGCCCAGCACCCGGGGCGTGCGCCCGCGGGGGGCGCCGAGGCGGCGGTCGAGCACGTGGGGGTCCCAGTCCACCAGCTCGTCGCACAGCACCAGCAGCCACGCCGTGGGCTCCTGGCGGGGCGCCAGAGGCACGGTGAAGGCGCGGTGCAGCAGGATGGCGCGCAGGGCGGCGGTGCGGGTCTTCACCTCGAGCTCCGGCGCCCACTCAGCCCGCAGGGCCAGGCACCAGGCCCCCAGCACCTCGTGGGTGTAGGGATCGGCGGCGGGTCGGCGCTCGAGCCAGCGCAGCAGCGCGTCGTCGTCATCGCGGAAGGTGCCCAGCGCGCTCAGATCGGCGAGGCACTGGGTCACCAGCGGGCCGGGGCCCTCCGGGGCCTCCGCGGGGGCCAGCCGCAGCTCGGCGTGGCGCGGCACGAGCCCCGGGATGGGGGGCAGCGTGCGCGGGGAGAGCTGCACGCCCGCGTCGTGGAACAGCGCCGCCAGCGCGAAGCTCCGCGGGAGCCGCTCGGCCTCCTCGTCGCCCAGATCGTGGGCCAGCAGCGCGCCCAGGGTGGCCTGCTGCCCGTCGGGCCGCTCGAAGCGCAGGCCCAGGGCCACCTGCCCGGCCAGGTACACGTACAGGGCGTGATCCAGGTGGCCGGCGGCGAAGGGATCGCCATCGGCGCCGCCGCGGGGCTCGGCCAGCCGGGTCAGCAGCTGCCGCAGATCGAGCCCCTCGGGCAGGCCCAGCCGGGTCTGCGCGTGGAACACCACCAGGTGCGCGAGGGAGGCGCGCAGGGCGTCGGGCTGCACCCTGAAGTCGGGGCGGGCGCCGAAGAGCAGGCGGCGCACCTCCTCTCGGGCGAGGAACGCGTAGTCCGCCAGCAGCGACCAGGTGCCGGTGTGCTGGGCGCCGGGCGCGGCGAGGCGCTCGGCCAGGGGGTCCACCAGCTCCAGCAGCAGCCAGCCCCGCAGCCAGTCAGGGCTCAGCGCGCCGTCGGCGGTGGCGCGGCCCAGGTGGGCGGCGAGGCTCTCGCGGGTGCGGGCCAGCAGCGTGCGCCAGAAGGCCCCCAGGTCGAGCAGGCCGGCGCCAAAGGCCTCGGCGCGGCGCCGGGCGCGGCCGTGCTTGCGGGTCCAGGCGGCCAGCAGCCAGGCCAGGGCCTCCTGAGAGTCGTGGGCGTCCGGCGCCGCGGGCGGCTCACCGCCGACCCCGATCGCCACGGCCAGGCAGCGCAGCTTGAACGCGGTGCTCGGCGCTACCCGTGGGGCGGCCGCCAGGGCGTCGAGCTCGCTCGCCAGGTCCACACACAGTTCCCAGCCGCTCTCGGCGTCGAGGGGCCGCTGGGCCCACCCGCTGCCATGCAGGGCCTGCACGGCCCACTCGGCGGCCTCGCGGGCCCACCGCGCGCGGAACTCGCGGGTGGGGGCGGGCTCCTGGCGGTCGAAGGCCTGGAGCTGGTCCACGATGCGCTGCAGCTTGCTGCTCAGGGAGTGCGCGCCGCCGACGATGTCCTCGAGCTGGGCGACCACGCGGTCGAAGGCCATCACCGCCTGGCGCTCGTCAGGGCGGCGCCGCAGCCACAGGGCCTCCACGAGGGCCACGAGCTGCTTCTGCCACTCGGTCCACCGGCACAGGTGGTCGAACAGGCGCACCTCGTCGGCGCCGAGGGCGCCGCGGATGTCGAGGCGCACCCAGCGCAGCCCGTCGGCGTCGGGGTCGGGGGTGCGCTCGGGGCGGATGACCACCCAGCGGTGGTCGCCGTCGCTGGCGAAGCGCGCGATGCGGCTGCCGGGCCCGAAGGGCGCCAGGCTCGCGTCGTCCCGCGGGGCCTCGGCGGGGCGAGCGGGCCAGGCCTGCAGCTGGGGCTCGCCGTCCAGCGAGAAGCCGCAAGTGACGGCCTCGAGCTGCTCGAAGAACAGGTACTCGGCGGTCTCGTGCACCAGCTGCGGGATGGGCTGGTCCGCCCGCTGCACCGCCAGGTTCACCAGCCGGGGCAGGGCGTCGCGCAGGCGGTCCTGCAAGGTCGTGAGCGAGGTGTCGGGCGTCACGGGTGGTGCTCGTGCAGGAAGGCCAGCACCCGGTCGAGCTGGATGGGCTTGGAGTGCACGGTCACGTCGGGGCGGACCTCGCGCATGGCGGCCAGCACGTCGTCGTCGTAGTACCCGCTGAGCACCATCACCGGCAGGCCCTGGTTGGCCGCCAGCGGGCTGAGATCGGTGAGGCGCTGACGCCGCTCGGCGCTCTTGTCGGGCTCGCCCCAGCGGGTGGGGGCGTGGGCCGGCGCGTTGCTGCCCGCCAGCCAGCGCAGCAGCAGGCAGCCCCCCCACACCTCGCGGGCGTCGGGCACGCTGCCGTAGTACGGCATCATCTGGTCGAGCAGCAGCGCCTGGAAGGGCATGCGCTCCAGGGCCTGGCCGGCCTCGATGACGCTGCGGGCCCACACCAGCTCCCAGCCGGCGGCCTTGATGCGTCGGGCCTCAAAGGGCATGCGCTTGGGCTCGTCATCGGCCCACAGCACCCGCGGTCGCTCGCTCATCGGCTCTCCTCCGGCCCGTCGCCCCCGCGGGGCAAGTCCACTGTGAACACCACCCGGTAGGGTCGGGTCGCGGGATCGGTCTTATCGCTGCCGCCGGCGGGCTCGCAGCGGTGGCTCAGCCGGCCGCCGTGGGCCTCCACCAGGGCGCGGGCGAGGGGCAGCCCGATGCCCTGCCCGGCGATGACCCGGAAGGGATCCTCCCAGGTCAAACGCTCGCCGGTGCGGTAGATGTCGGTGTCGTCGGGCAGGCGGTGGCCGATGTCGCCCACCTCGATGCGCACGCCCGAGCGGGTGCCGTACACCCGCAGCCAGCCGTGGCGGCTGCCAAAGACATACTTCGCGGCGTTGTCGAGCAGGTTGCTCAGCACCAGATCCAGGGCGGTGTCGTCGAAGCGCAGGTACGCCGGCCCGGGCACCTGCCACTCGACGGTGAAGCCGGCGGTGCGCGCCTCGAACCGGGGCTGGAAGCGCTGGGCGCAGCGATCCACCACCACCCGCAGGGCCTGGCGGCGCAGGCGCACGCGGGGCCGGACCTCGTCGAACAGGCGCTCGTACTCGCGCCAGCGGTGGATGGCCGCGCTCTCCTCGCTGATCATCTGCGCGAGGCGCGCCATCTCGGCGGGATCGGCGTCGGGCTGGCGGGCCTCGTCGGCCAGGGCGAGGCCGGCGGACTGCAGCCCCTGCACCGGGCCCAGCAGGGCGTGGCGGAAGCGCCCGATCACCAGCTTCCAGGCCACCCGGAAGCGCTCGTGGTGCAGGATGACCGACATCTCGCGGCCGGCCTCGGTGAGCGCCCGCAGGGCGACGGCGTCCACGGCGGCGGGGCGCAGCAGGAACAGGTGCCCCTGCAGGCCGTCGTCGCCGGGCAGGTGGATGGGCACGCCGGCGAAGTGGTGGGCGCCCACCTGCCCCCGCAGGGTGTGCTCGTGCCAGCTGGCCTCTGCCTCGGCGACGCGGGCCATGGAGTGATCCACCAGGCCGCGGGTCACGTCGTCGGCGACGGTGGGGGAGCTCGCGCGGGCTACGGCGACGGTCTCGCCGGTCACGGGGATGGTGGAGCGCACCGCGAGCAGCAGCGCGCCGCCGGGGGGGGCGTAGGTGGCGAACCAGCGCTGCAGGTGGGCCACCATGCTGTCGGCGAGGGCCTGCCCGTCGCGGGCGGCGATGCGCTCGCCGATGCGGTTGAGGGCGTCGAGCCGGGCGCGGCGGGCGACCCGGGTGAGCGCCAAGGTCGCGCGCCGGGCCACCTCGACCCCCAGGCGGGCCTCGTGCAGGGTCAAGAAGGGCCCGCGCTCGCTGGTCAGCAGCTTCAGCGCGCCCACCAGCCGATCGGCCTCGTCCACCAGCGGCACCACCAGCCAGGACCGCACCTGGGCGATGCCGACGGTCGCTGCCAGGGCCGACAGGTGATCCCGGGCCAGGTGGGCGCCCTGGGGATCGGTGGGATCCGCCACGTCGAGCACCCGGCGGGGGGCGCGGGCGGCGATGGCCTCGGCGGTCAGCGAGCCCGGCTGAACGGGGTGGCGCAGCGCGCCCGCGGCCACCGTGCGGGCGGGCACCACGCGGCGGAGCGTGAGGCCGTCGCCGTCGGGCACGTACACCAGGGCTACGCAGGCCTCGGTGGCCTCCCGCAGCCCGCGGGCCGCCCACACGAGCACGTCCACGGGCTCCGGGCTGTCGGCCAGGGCCCCCTCGTGGGGGTCGAGCACGGCGGCCGCCTGCTGCTGGGCCCGGCGCTCGAGCAGGGCGGCGGCGAAGCGGCACAGGGCGGGGGACAGGGCGCGGGGCGTGGCCTCGCCCGGTGCGTCCAGCAGCAGGATCCAGCCGGCGGTGTCCTCGCCCAGGCCCAGGGTGCGCTGCACCGCCAACCCCTGACCGCTCAGGCGGGCGTCCACCCGCGAGGCCAGCGCGTCGAGGGGGCCCACCGGGTACTGCAGGCCGGCCAGCCGGGTGAGCACCATGGCCTCGACGGCCGAGCGGCGCGCCCACACCGCGAGCAGGTGCACGCGGGGGATCGGCTCGGGATCGAGGCCCAGGAACACGGCGGCGCTGACGCCGGCGCGGTGGCCGAAGGCCGCGAGCACCTGGCGCGCGGCCTCCCGGCGCGAGCTGTCGTCGCGCATCTCGGCCACCAGCCGGCGGGTGACGTCCAGCTCAGCGCGGGCGGCGCTGGCGGCCCGGCGGGGCGCGAGGGTGGGCACGGCCTTCAGCCGCAGCAGGTCGAGCAGGGCGAGCTCGACGGGGGCCAGCAGCCGCGGGGCCTGCCAGGCGAAGGCCACCTGCAGCCCGGGCCCGTCGGCCCCCTCCGCCAGGGTCAGCGCGACGGCGGCGCCCGTCGCGCCGGCGGGCGTGATCGGGCTGTGGGCGGCGTCGGGCACCACCACGCGGCCGGCGCGGGCGGGCAACGCCGTCAGCCACGCGGGGGCGTCGCCCCAGCGCACCAGGGGGGCGTGGCCGTCCTCGCGCAGGGCCGCGCGCACGGCGTCCGCCTGGAGCGTGCGCGCCACCCGCTCGATGAGATCCGCCAGGGCGCCGGTGTCGGAGCGATCTGCCAGCAGCGGGCGGCTGAGGTGCACCAGCGCGTGGGAGGCCTCGCCCGACCGGGCCCGCAGCAGGGCGGCGTGGGCCAAGGGCGCGACGGCCTGCGCGGTGTCGGGGGTGACGTACCCCAGGGCCCCGTGGGCGCGGGCCTGCTCGCCCTGAGCGACGGGCGGATCGTCCCCGGCGATGATCACCGCGTGGTCCACGTCCCCGTCGAGGGCGACCGCCTCGACCCCGCCCGCCCAGCGGAGCTCGAGATCCGCTGGGGCCGCGCCCACGGCGAAGCCGGCGCGGGCGAAGGCTGACGCCAGGCCGGCGGGGATCGCGCGGGCGCCGGGCCAGCGGGTGAGGGTGAGGGTCAGGGCAGGCATGGGCGCAGTGTCGGCCGCGCGCGGCCGTTCGTCCAGCCGGCAGCGGCTCAGCCAGCCGGCCCCGGGCCCGCCCGGTCAGCGCGAAAGCCACCACCAGGCCAGCCCCACCCCGAAGGACGCGCCGTTGGTGGCGGCCGACAGGCGCAGCGCGGGCAGGGCCCGGCTGGGGAGCAGCGCCACGAGCAGGGCGGCCTCAGCGGCCACCACCGCGCCCTCGATGAGCGCCGCGCGGGCCCAGAACGGCCCCGGCAGGGCGCCGCTGGCCCACCACGCGAGGGGGTGGGTGAGGCCGCTGACCGCCACGGCCGCGAGGGCCGCGCGCAGGCGCAGGCCGGGGCGCAGGGCCGCCGCCAGGGCGGCCTCGACGCACACGGTCAACAGGAAGGCGAGGGGGTAGGCCACCGGTCAGGGCCGGGGGCGCCGGGGCGATCGGCGAGGGGGCCGGGGCCGCGCGCGGGCGGCCCGCTCGGGCCTACTGCTCGACGATGTTGAACTCCACGCGGCGGTTCTTGGCGCGGCCGTCGCGGGTCTTGTTGGTGTCGATGGGCTGGGTCTCACCGAAGCCCTCGGACACCAGGCGCTCAGGCTCAACGCCCTTCTTGATCAGGTACTCGCGCACCGACGCGGCCCGCTCACCGGACAGCTTCAGGTTGTAGGCGTCCGGCCCGACGCTGTCGGTGTGGCCCTCGATGCGCACCTTCTTGAGGTAGGTGTAGGTCTTGAGCACCGTGGCGACCTCGTTGAGCACCGGGAAGCTCACCGGCTTGATCGTCGCCTTGGCGGTCTTGAAGAACACCTTCTGCAGGATCTCGATCTTCTCCTTGGTGACCTTCACCAGGGTCAGCTTCACCTCGGGCTTCTTGTCGGGGCAGCCGTCGGCGTCGTCGAAGCCGTTGATGGTCTCGGGCTCCATCGGGCACTTGTCCGACACGTCCAGGATGCCGTCCTGGTCGTTGTCGGGATCGGGGCAGCCGTCCGCGTCGGCGAAGCCGTCCTTGTCCTCGGCCTCGGTCGGGCACTTGTCGTTCGGGTCGAGCAGGCCGTCGCCGTCGGTGTCCGGGATCTCATCCGGGCAGCCGTCGTCGTCCTTGTAGTTGTTCTTGGTCTCGGCCTCGTTCGGGCAGCTGTCCTTCACGTCGAGGAAGCCGTCCTTGTCGTTGTCGGGATCGGGGCAGCCGTCCACGTCCTCGAAGCCGTCCACGTCCTCGGCGTCCAGGGGGCAGCTGTCGTTGACGTCCAGCACGGTGTCCTGGTCGTTGTCGGGATCGGGGCAGCCGTCGGCGTCCTCGAAGTCGTCCTTGTCCTCGGGGTCGGTGGGGCAGCGATCGTCGTCGTCGAGGATGCCGTCCTTGTCGGCGTCGTAGCGCTGATCGTGCCACGCGAAGCCCAGGAAGCCGCGCCAGATGGGCGAGCCGTAGTCGGCGATGATGCCGGCGCCGGCGCCGAGGGTGATGGTCGCGCCCGGCGCGGTGAAGATGCGCAGGCCGCCCAGGGCCTCCAGGGGGCTCGACTGGCTCTCGCTGGCGACGTCCTCAAGGGGCGCGGCGCCGAAGGCCTCGAGCAGCAGCCAGACCTTCTCGGTGCCCAGGCCGATGCCCATGCCTGCGCTGTAGGTGACCTCGGTGCCCAGCTCGAGCTGGCCGACGGTGTTCGACAGGCCCACCGACTGCGAGTCGGGGCGCACCCGCACGCCGCCGTTGGCGGCGAAGCTGAACAGCCGCGTGCGGCCCTCGAGGATCAGCTTGGGGTTGGCCACCACCTGGCCGTTGCCGAAGTAGCGATCCTGATCGCCGGTGGGCAGCTCGATGGGCACCGAGATGGCCATCCCGAAGCCCTTGCCCTTCGACTTGTTGGACAGGCCGAACAGCCGCACCTTCGGGATGATGCGGATGTCGCCGAGGGCGACGCCGTCCTGGTTGATGGACAGGTTCGTGAGCTGCGAGTCGCCCACGACGTACGCCACCGGGATGTCCACGCCCAACTCGAGCATGTCGAAGAAGCCCACGGCGAACAGCAGGTTGGCCGCCGCCAGTTGGTCGACGATGGTCTCCTGGATGTCGCCGTTGGCGTCGCGCACCGTCAGCGGGCTCTTGGCGTAGCTGAGGTACAGCGACGGCACGAACTCGAGGTGCCGCGCGGTGCGCGCCCCCTCGGCCGTGAAGTAGTTCCACGTGCCGACGCCGGGTTTGAAGTTCTGAACGTTCTGCGCGTGGGCCGGGGCCAGGAAGGCCAGGGCCAGCAGAGCGGGCACAAGTCGAAGCGAGCGACGCATTCCAGCGGCCTCCAGAGCCTGGATCGAGCGCGGCCAAGCTACCCCGGAACGACACCCAGGGCAAAGACCTGCGGTGGGGGGCGCCCGCCGCCCGCGCGCGGGCTCGGCGCGGCGCGCGGCTGCGGGGAGCGCGAACGCTATCGCGGGAGCGGGTGTGGGGGTGAGCAGGCGGGCGCGTGGGGCGCCGAGCCTCGCCGGCGCCTCGGGAGGGCGGGGCCGTCACGGCGCGCCGGAGGGGGCGATCCGCGACCTGGGAGGTCGCCTCAGCTGCACGGTGGAGGGGCCGACGCGGGGAGGGGCCTACTCGGGGACGAAGGGCCGGACCGGCGGGATGGCCTCTTGGGCGGCCGCCGGGCGGGCGGGCCCGCTGGGGGCGGGCGGCGCAGGGGCCTCCGGCCGCTCGGCGTGGGCCCGCACGGCGGCGACCACCGCCTCCGCCGCCGAGTTTACCGGGCGCACCGTGCCGTCCGCTGCCACCGCGAAGGTCGCGGCCTCGGCGCCGGCGCGGCGCAGGCGCACCATCAGCCCGCGGCTGAAGAGCCCCTCACGCTCGGCGGACCACTGCACCGCCTCGGCGGCCTCGGCCGTGAGCCAGGTGCTGATGCGGGCGCGGGTGCTGCCGTCGAAGCGGTGGGTGCGGGTCCTCAGGATGGCCCAGTCCATGTCGGCCTGATCGCGGTGGCGCAGCTCGACGGCCACCGCCAGCCCGGCGGCCAGCGCGAGGGCGGCGAGGGCCACCCAGCGCAACGCCGTCATTGGGCGCGGGTCTTCTTGTTGATGATGTCGTCGAGCTCGGCCTCCTGCTGCTCGGTGACCTGCTCCATGGGCTTGTCGTTGCGCTTGGGCTGCAGCGTGACCCCCGCGGGCTTGGTGGGCGCCGTCGCCGCAGGGGCGGCCGCCGCCGGCGCGTCCGCGCTCTCGAAGAGCCCCAGGAAGCGGTTGAGCACGGTCTCGCCGCCGATGGGGACCAGGCCCAGCGCCGCCAGCAGGGCCAACAGGCCCATGCCCAGCAGCATCGACTTGATGGGCTTGGCGTCGCCGCCCTTGGGCCCGCCGCTGCTGCCGCCACCCCCGCTGGCCTTCGCGGGCTTCGAGGGCCTGGCCCGCGTGCGGGTCCGGTTCTGCCGTCGCGCCATGACTACTCCTTGTCTTCCTTCAGGATGACGAACTCGACGCGGCGGTTCTTGGACCACGCCTCGGCGTTCTCCGCGGGATCCACCGGCTCCGTCTCGCCGTAGCCCTTGCTCTCCAAGCGCTTGCCGGCGACGTCGCCCTTCTCCATCAGGAAGCGCCGCACCGCCGCCGCCCGGCGGTTCGACAGATCCAGGTTGTAGTCGTCGCGGCCGCGGCTGTCGGTGTGGCCCTGCACCTCGATGAGCTTGATCTGCGGGTTCTGCCGCAGCGTCTCGGCCACCTGGTAGAGGATGCCGTAGCTCTCCACCTTGATGATGTCCTTGCCGGTCTCGAAGTAGACCTTGTCGAGGATGCGGATCTTGCCGCCCGAGATGACCACCTTGCGCTGCTCCGGGCAGCCGTCATCGTCCTCGATGCCGTCGAAGTTCTCGGGCACGTTGGGGCACTTGTCGCGGCTGTCGGGGATGCCGTCGGCGTCGTTGTCGGGCTCGGGGCAGCCGTCGGCGTCCTGGTAGCCGTCGTAGTCCTCGGCCTCGTTGGGGCACTTGTCCTCGGTGTCCGGGATGCCGTCGTTGTCGTTGTCGAGATCCGGGCAGCCGTCCTGGTCCTGGAAGCCGTCGGGATCCTCGGGCTGATCGGGGCAGCGATCCTCGGTGTCGAGCACGCCGTCGCGGTCCCGATCGCGGTTGCTGTCCGGGCAGCCGTCATCGTCCTCGAAGCCGTTGAGATCCTCGGGCAGGTTCGGGCACTGGTCGAGCAGATCCTCGATGCCGTCGTTGTCGTTGTCGGGATCGGGGCAGCCGTCGTTGTCTTCCCAGTCGTCGATGTCCTCAGGCTCGTTCGGGCAGCGGTCGATGTCGTCGGGCAGCCCGTCGTGGTCGCTGTCGCGCACGGTGGGCTCGAAGACGATGCCGGCGAAGGGCCGCACGTCCGGATCGCCGTAGGCGCCGAGCAGGCCGCGGGTGACGCCCAGCGTGAAGAAGGAGTTGCCGGCGAGGAAGTAGCGCATGCCGAGCAGCACCTCGAGGGGGTTCGCGCGGGCGGCGTCGCTCTCCAGGCCGGCGGCGCCGTAGACCTCGCCGATGATCTCGAGGCGCTTCGAGATGACCTCAACGCCCAGGCCCACGGCGTAGTCGAGGCTCTTGCCGAAGATGATCGGATCCTGGCGGGTGAGCGAGCTCACCGAGCCCGTGTCGGCGTCGGTGACGGTGACGTTGCCCTCGATGCGGCGGGCGTCGCGCAGGGTGGCGCCCAGGTTGACCGCCAGGCCGACGCGCTCGGTGATGGCCCAGTCGAGCACCAGCTTGGGCCGGAACACCGGGGTCTGGGCGTGGCTGATGAAGGCGTTGCTCTCGCCGGTGGCGATCTGCACCACCGGCACCAGGGCGATGCCCACCGGGAAGGTCTCGCGATCGAGGATGCGGATCTTGGCCGACAGCTGCAGATCGCCGAAGCCCTCGCCCGACAGCGTCTGCTCGTCGCCGGGGCCGTCGGTGTCGCCGCGCACCAGGGCCACCGGCACGTTGGCGCCGATCTCGACCCAGTTGAAGAAGCCCAGCGCGAGCACCAGGTTGGCGGCGCCGTAGCCCTCGATGAGGGCCCGGGTCTCGCCGCCGATGTCCTGCTTGAGCGAGTTGAACGCGTAGTTCAAGAACAGCCCGATGGTGGGCTCCAGGGTGCCCAGCACCTTCGAGCGCTCCACGGTGATGAAGCTGCGCGAGTCCATCGCGGGGCGGAAGTTCTGCACGTCCGCGTCGTAGGGCTTCTGCGCGGCGGCGGGCCCACACAGGGCCACGGCCAGGCTGCTGGCCAGCGCGAGAGGCATCGAGAGGGACCGAAAGACAGCGCCCATGCTGGACTCCCAAGTGGCGGACACGCGCCACCGCAGGGGGCGGCGGCGCGGGATCTTAGCCGCGCGATCCCCCGGGCGGCAACTCTGCCTCCTGGGAAGTCATCGAGC
>JAUHVS010000760.1 GCA_030424955.1 bacterium
GTTGGGGCCCACGGCGTCGATGTTGAGCCCCTCGAGGAGCGCCGTCGCGATGCGGTGGGCGCCGTCGAGCCAGCGGGCATCGCCGGTCACCCGGTGCAGGGTGGTGAAGGCCTCGGCGCACACGATGGTGACGATGGCGAAGGGCGTGCCCGCCGGGAAGAGCTGGCTGGGGCGCCAGTCGAAGGGCAGGCCCCAGCTCAGGCCGGGGTAGCCCTCGCTGGGGTGATCGACGAGCCAGGTGGCCGCCTCGACGCCGCGGGCCAGGGCGGCGGGTGGGCCGGACAGCGCGTGCCAGCGGGCGTAGCTGTCGGCGAACAGCCCCATGCCCTTCGGCATGACGCGGCGGGGCTGGCGCATGATCCGGCGGGTGGCGAGGGGGAAGCGCTGGCCCAGGCGGATGGGCAGGCCCAGGGGGCTGCGGCCGAAGAGCTTGATGCGCTCGCTCCAGGCCGGCACCTGCAGGCGCCAGTGGTGCATGTCGTAGGGGTCGTAGCCCGCCCAGCCCTCGGCGGTCACCCAGGCGTCCAGGCCGGTGAGGGCCCGCAGGAGGGGGCCGCGCAGCGCGCTCAGATCCGTCGTGTCGTGGGTCACGTTGTCGCTCATGCCTCGCCTCGTCCTCGGCGCAGCCCGCGCCGCACCAGCCGTCGTACCGTGGCCCGATCAGCGGGGTCCAGGCCCACCGTCAGCGCCACCGCCGCCTGCACCGCCGCGGCGCTGAGGGCGATGAACAGCAGGGCCCAGAGCCCGTGGCCCAGGTCGGCCGCCCGCGCCGCGAGCAGCACCGCCAGCCCCGGCAGGGTCAACGCCAGGGGCCGCAGCATGGCCCGCGGCACGAAGATCCGCAGGGGCACGCCGAGCATTCGAGCCACCAACCAGGTCCAGAAGCCCAGCTTGTAGATGATCCAGGTGGCGAAGGTGCCGCCCGCCACGCCCAGCAGCCCCCAGTCGAAGCCCAGCACGAACAGCAAACTGAGGCCCACGTTGACCCACGCGGCCACGAAGGCGCCGACGCTGGCCAGGCCCATGCGGCCAAAGGCCTCGGGCACCGAGTTGCACACCTGGTTGGTGCTGCAGAGCACCCACGCGCCGCCGGTGAACCAGAACAGCGGGGCGTACTCGCGGAAGGCCTCGCCGACGTAGAGCGTGAGCAGCTCGTCGCCGAAGATCATGGCGAAGAGCACCGGCAGCACGCCCAGCGGCAGGACCGTGCGGTTGGTGCGGTAGATGGCCCGGGCCATGCGGTCGATCTCGCCGCGGGCGTGCATGACGGTCATGGCCGGCGCCAGGGCCTGACAGCCCAGCACCACGAACTGGTAGGCGTTGATGGAGAGCGACGCGACGATGGCGTAGCCGGCCACCCAGGTGGGGTCGAGCAGCTTGTTGATGATGATGGTGTCGGTGTGCCAGTAGAGCAGCCCGGCGACGGTGCTGAGGAGCACCCAGGCGCTGAAGCTGCTGACCTTGCGCAGGGTGGCGCCGTCGTAGGCGCGGCGGCGCAGGCGCTGCCACGGGAGCACCCGCTGGGCGAGCACCACGAGGCTGGCGGTCTCGGCGATGGCCATCACCAGGAAGGCCGCGCCCACCCAGATCAGCGAGGCCTCGTCCACCAAAAAGGCCAGCACGATCAGGCCCACGCGCGCCGTGAAGATGCCGGCCCGCACCAGGTTGAGCTGGATGAACTGCTGGGCCGCTTGCAGCCCGCCCCGGAAGACGCCCGCCGGCACCACGATGGCGCCCGCGAGCCCGGCGAGGAGCATGGCCCACGGGCCGACGCCCTCGGCGCCGGGGGGGATCTCGAACAGCGCCTCGAAGCTGACGCTGAGGCCCACGACCACCAGGGCGTAGGCGGTGGCCGCGCCGAGGAGGGCCGTGAAGACGCTGGTGGTGATGCGCTCGATCTCGTCGGTGTCGCCGGCGCCGATGGCGTGGGCCACGTAACGGCCGACCCCGGCCCCGATGCCCCGCGGGATGAGCGCGGCGAAGGCGGTGCAGCTGCCGATGACAGGCCACAGGGCGTACTCAGCCTTGCCCAGCTGACGCACGAGGAAGGCCTGCAGGAACAGCCCGAGCCCCAGGGTGATCACCGCGCCGCCGTAGCTCGCCAGGGCGTTGCCGGCGGTGCGCCTGACCGAGACGGCGGCGAGGCGGGCCAGCCGCGCCTGCTCGGGCGTGCGCGGGTCGGCGGGGGGGGCCGGTGAGGGGGGCGTGTTCGACACGTTGGGCCTGGGCCGCGGGAGGGCCGGCATTATCGAGGGCCGCCCGGGTGGGTGCAACTGGCCCTGCGGCCGGTCAGAACGCCTCGCCCAGGCCCAGGTACGCGCCACGCTCCCCACGGGCCACCGCGGCGTCCACGCGCAGGTTGATGCGGCGGGCGTCGCTCATGCGCACGCGGATGCCCCCGCCGACGGCCCAGGTGGCGGCCGTGGGGCCCAGCTCGCCAAAGGTGGTGCCGGCCCCGCCAAAGCCGGCGAAGGCGAGCCGCCACCAGACGGGGGGCGAGCGGTACTCAGCCTGGGCGAAGGCCGCGTGGTGGTTGCGGTAGCGATCGCGGAAGACCCCGCGGAGCTCGGCTTGTCCGCCAAAGGTCGGCAGGTTGAAGAAGGGCACCTCGCCGAAGGTGCCGTGCCAGATGCCCTGCACGCCGACGACGTGGCGCCCGTCGCCGAAGAAGGCGCGGGCCTCGGCGCTGAGGCGGTTGTGGGGGAAGTCGCTGGCGAAGGGGGGGCGGCCCTCGTAGCGCAGGCTGACGCGCTGGCCGCGCAGGGGCGTGAGCGGGTGGTCGCGGCTGTCGTAGCGGAGCTCGGCCGCCGCGCCCGCCATGGTGCCGCCGTCGGCGCCGATGAGATCGGCGGGCGGGGGGCCGTCGAACTCGATGCGGGTCTGGCTGAAGCTGCCGCCGATGCCGGCGTAGAGCGCGCCCACGAGCCGCCGCGAGATGACCATGTCGGCGGAGATGGCGGGCTGGCTGTACCACTGGTCGGGGGCCTGGCCGTCGAAGCCGTTGAACCGGAAGCGCCAGTTGACGGCGCTGACGCGGCCCTCGACCTCCCAGTCGCCGCCGGCAAAGGAGAGGGTTGGATCGAAGACGACCGC
>JAUHVS010000761.1 GCA_030424955.1 bacterium
ACAATCGACGCATCGGGCGTCCTCCCTCTCAAGCGTGTGTGGGGCCGCACAGGCGTCCCCGGTGAATTCAAGCGCGCCAACCCAACGCAAGACTCATGCCGGATCGCATGGGTCCGAAACGTGTGGAGTTCCCCAGGCATCAGAGCGGGCCGGCCGGCGAGGCCAGCCCCCACGTGGCGAGTATACCAGCCACCAGGGCGGTGGCGTCAGCCGGTGGGCAGGATCCTGCCCTGCCCGGCGGGCTGGCGCGCGGCTAGCCTACCGGCCTGACCCACACCAGGAGGACCTCCGGTCATGATCACCCGTCGATCCCCTGCCCTGGCGTTGCTCGCCGGGGCGCTGCTGTTGGCTGCCTGCGATGACGACAGCCCCACCGCCGATCCGCCCGTGACCCTCGACCAGGGCGCCACCGACGCGACCGGCCCTGGGGGCAGCGGCGGCGAGGGTGGCGCCGGCGGTGAAGGCGGCGTCGGGGGAGCAGGCGGCGTCGGCGGAGAAGGCGGCGTCGGCGGAGACGGGGGCGCGGGTGGCGCCGGCGGCGAGGGCGGCATGGGCGGCGCTGGCGGTGCCGGCGGCGCGGGGCCCCTCAACTGCACGCCGAAGGGGCCCGCCCAGGTCGACACCCTGGATCTGGGCACCGTCGAGATCACCAACGGCGCCTCCGAGCCCTTCACCGTCGACCTGCCCGACGACGTCATCAGCCTGACGCTGGTGGCCATCGAGGCCAACGACAGCGCCCTCGTGGGGATCGGCGAGCTGATCGGCCCCGACGGCGAGGTGCTCATCAGCGCCAACCCGCCCGGCGGCGTCGATCCCACCGCGCAGTTCGTCGCGCCCTTCCCCGGCCCGTTCTCGAGCCCCAACCGCATGGCCGTGGCGGCCTCCGGCGCGGGCGGCATGCTGGCGCCCAACAACCCGTCCGTCGCCGTGACGCCCGGCACCTGGACCGTCGCCCTGGTGGCCGGCAACGCCCGCACCGGGCGGCCGACCGACACCTCGGTCTCGCTGACGGCCCACATCAAGCGCGCCGCTGAGCACCCCGACTGCGAGGTGCTGGACCTGCACATGTACTTCACGGGCAGCCGCGGCTGGACCGCCGCCACCGCCCCCGACGACGCCGAGTTCCAGCAGGCCCTCGCGCGCATGGCCGAGTTCTACGACGAGATCGGCGTCGCCGTGGGCACCGTCACCTACGAGGACGTCGACGCGCCCCTGTCGGTGGACGCCACCGGCGGCCCGGGCAGCGACCTGCACGCCCTGTACTCGGAGTGCACCTACGACACCGGCGTGTGCCTGTTCTTCGTCGAGCGGCTCACCAGCCCCTTCGACATGGGCGGCGGCGGCGGCGTCGGCGGCGTGGCGGGCGGCACCCCGGGGCCCAACCTGATCCCCGGCACGGTGCGCAGCGGGGTGGTCGTCGCCACCGCCATCGCCCCCGAGCCCGAGTCCCTGGGCCACGTCATGGGCCACGAGACCGGCCACTACCTGGGCCTGTACCACACGCAGGAGTTCATCGGGATCACCGACCAGATCGACGACACCCCCGCCGGCCAGGCCGGCGACACCAACCTGATGTACCCCACGGTGACCTCGGCCCCGGCGGCCCTCAGCCCCGGCCAGGCCTTCGTGCTGCACGCCAACCCCACCCTCGTGACCCCGGAGGTCGAGTGATGCGCGCCCTGCTGTTGATCGCCGCCCTCGCTGCGCCCCTGGCCGCCCAGGCCGCCCCCACCGGCGCGGCCGCCCCTGTGAACGCCCTCACCGGCGCTGATCTGCTCGCCGCCATCGACGTGCGGCTGACGCCGGGCCTGATGGCGCGGTACGGCCTCGACACGCCCGCGCTGGTGGCCGCCCTCGACGACGTCAAGCGGCCCCGCTACGCCCGGCTGCGCGCCCTGTCGGGCCTGGGCATCCTGGGCACCGACGCTGGCCGCGACCGCGTCCGCGCCGCCCTGCAGGCCGACGGCGACGTGTGGGTGCGCGCCGAGGCCGCCGTGGTGCTGGCCCGCGCCTTCGCCGCCCGCGGCGACGCCCCCGCGCTCCAGGCGCTGCGCGCGGCGCAGGCCAAGCAGCCGCCGGTCGAGCTGGCCCGCGTGCTCGACGAAGAGCTCGCCCGGCTGGCCACCCCTTGAGCGCGCCCGCGCCCTCACCCGCCGAGATCACCGCCCGGGTGCAGGCAGCGGTCCAGGCCCGGGCTGCGCTCGGGCTGGACGCCGTGCGGCTGGTGGACGGCGCAGGCGACGGCCTCCCGCGGCTGGTGGTGGAGCGCTTCGGCGACGCCTACTGGGTGCGGGGCGGCCCCGAGCGCGCGGCGGATCTGCCCGCGGTGCGCGCCGGCCTGGGCGATCCACCGGCCCTGTTCTGGCGGTTCGGCCACAGCGAGAGCGGTGGCCCGCCCGACGATCCGGGCGCCCGGATCATCGACGAGCATGGGCTGCGGTTCGAGGTGGATCTGGGCAACACCCGCAACACCGGCCTGTTCCTCGACGGCCGCCCCGCCCGGGCCTGGGTGCGCGCCCACAGCGACGGCGCGGCGATCCTCAACCTGTTCAGCTATACCTGCGCCTTCGGCGTCGCGGCGGCGGCGGGGGGCGCGCGGCTCACCGCCAACATCGACACCTCGGCCGGGGTGCTGGCCCGCGGGCGCGCCCACTACGCCCTCAACGGCCTGCCCCACGACGGCCGCACCTTCTGGAAGCGCGACGCCATCAAGGCCCTGCGCCAGCTCCGCAGCGCGCGGGCGCGCTACGACGGCGTCGTGATCGATCCGCCCCCGGTGCGCCACGGCGGCGCCCCCAACGCCGATCCCCTCGCCTACCTGACCCGGGTGTGCCGGCTGGCCCGCGAGGTGCTCGCGCCCGGGGGCTGGCTGCTGGTGCTGAGCGCGACCCGGGGCGCCGACGCCGACGCCCTGCAGGCCGCCGCTGGGCTGGGCGACCCCGTGTGGGTGGGCGGGCCGGGCGACGACTTCCGGCCGGTGCCGGGCGGCCACCGCCTGCACGCGGCCGCGTTCCGTCAGCCCGCGGGCTGATCCGCCGCGGGCCCCGCCAGATCGACGTAGCGGGTGATCTCCCCCGTCAGCGGGCTGTGCA
>JAUHVS010000762.1 GCA_030424955.1 bacterium
CTGGACGGGGACGGCAAGAACGAGAGCGCCAAGGGCTGCGATCCGACCCTCGCCATCGCCCACGGCGAGGACAAGGCGGGCCAGGCCGCGAGCGCCTGCAAGGGCGGCACCTGGGTGCGGCCGCGCTTCGACCTGTCGGCCTATGCCGGCAGCGAAATGCAGTTTCGGATCAGGTACTTCACCGACATGGCGGCGGTGGAGCCGGGGCTGCTCATCGACGATCTGAAGGTCACCGCCAAGGGCGCGGTGGTGTTCGCCGACGACTTCGAGGCGGCGCGCCGCCCGGCGGCCTGGCGCCTGGAGGGCTTCACCCGATCGGGGGGCGCGCACACCCTGCTGGTGCCGCACTACTACGTGCTCGAGTACCGCGACCCCTACGCCGAGGGCAGCTACGACCAGGGCCTGGCCGACGCGAGCTTCCGGTTCTTCTGGGACGTGAGCCTCAAGCGCATGCGCGCCCTGCGGGTGCGGCCGCGGCCGGGGGTCGTGGGCTGGTACTTCGACGGCGCCTACGCGTGGAGCGAGAACGATCCGGCCAACAACGGCCCGGGCAAGGGCTCGCTGCTGGCGCTGGACGCCTGGCCCAACGAGGTGCCGATCCCGGGCCTGGAGGCCATGGCGCGGGGCAAGGCGGACGCCTTCGACAGCCACTACGACGTCAAGGATGACGCCGCCCAGGCCAGCCTGCGCGACGCCTTCCGGCGCACGATGTGCTTCACCCGCAACGCCGACTACCGGCCGGTGGACCTGGACGCCGAGGCGCTGGGCGCGCCCTGCGAGAAGGCCACCGCGGACGCGGGGGCGCTGACGGTGGACGGCAAGCAGATCATGTTCGGCTACGAGCTGATCAACCGCTTCCTGCCGGGGCCGGAGCGCGAGCGGCGCGAGGGCGTCAGCGAGCTGTACGACTACAAGACCCACCCCAAGAAGCCGGTGCACTGGCGGCTGCGCGACCGCAGCCTGCGCTACATCCACACCCTGGACGCGCCCTTCGCGCTGACCCCCTTCGCCGACGGCTACGAGGTGTTCGAGGTGGCCGACGGCACGCTGAAGAAGGCCCTGGGGCGGCCCCACCCGGCGGTGGCGCGCTTCAGCGACAGCACGCCGCGCCGCTGGCAGAACCCCAAGCTGCCCTTTGGCGGGGTGGCGGTGCCCGACGCCGGCTTCGGGTTTGAGCTGGTGACGCCCAAGGCCGACGCCCCCGAGGGCGCCCGGGTGAAGCTGTACTTCACCTGGCGCTGAGCCGCGGGGCGGCCGCTGTCGGGGCTGCTGGTCTGGTGGGGGAGGGGCCTGCGCCGCGGCCGGGCAGGCTGGGGCGTGACGGGGCGCGCGGCCCGTCACGCCCACCGGCGATCAGTCGTCGCTGTCGTCGTCGCTGTCGTCGGCCACGAGGGCCAGGTGCTTGGGCTTGAAGGCCAGCACCATGAACGTGCTCACGTCCAGCAGATCGCGGGGGTGCAGGCCGGCGGCCTCGAGGTGGCCCTTGAGGGTCAGGGCCATCTTGCGCAGGCGGTCGTAGACCACCGCGTCGAGCTGCTTGCCCACCACCAGCTGCGGGGCGAGCCAGCTCGCCTCGCGGGCGAAGGGCCGCACCTTGACGCAGATCTCGGTCTCGGGGTGCACCAGCGCCGGCAGCACGGTGGTCACCGGCCACTTGGGCGCGCCGTGGGTCTCGTCCGTCAGGGCGACGATCCAGCGGGTGAACCGGTCGAAGGCGGGGGCGTCGCCGTGCAGCAGGTTGAAGAGCGCCTCGGCGAACTCCTGCTTGCGGTCGTCGGGCAGCGCGCACAGGGCGCGGCGCTCGGCGGGCGCCACCATGCCGGTGCCCGTGACCACCGCGCAGGCGGCGGTGTGCACGGCGGCGTAGTCGCCTGCCTCGATCAGCGCCGACAGCGCCTCGGCGCTGAGGGCCTGCTGCGCGTGGGTGACGGCGGGGTCCAGGTGGCGCTTGAGGCGGCTGGCGGCGTGGGTGCCGCGGTGCCGATCGGTGTAGGCCTCGCCCTGGAAGCCGCCCGGGAAGAGGCTCTTGAACACCTCGACCTGGGTCTCGATGCCGATGACCTCGTTCTGGGCGCTGCGCTCCAGCACGGTGCGCTGGGTGGCCGTCGTGCCGAGGCGAGCGCGGAGGCTCTCCCGCACGCGGAGGAGCACGTCACGGGGTTTGTCAGCCGGCTCCAACAAGTGGAAGAACCCCTGCTTGAACACGCGCGTCCGCCCATCTTGGAAGAGGAAGGAGCGCCGGTCCTCGGCGTCCTCCGTCAAGAGGGCGAGGCCCCACTGCGGGCGGTGGGTGTGGACAAACAGGTCGGGCTGCATGGACGCGTCGCTCATCGGGCTCCTTTGCGGATGCGAGGCGGGCACCGACACCGGCGGCACCCTGGGCCTTGGGGCCACCCGCACCCAGCACAGCGTGGGCATTGGCGACCGAATAACTGGCCCAGCGTAGCACATTGTCTTTTTGTATTCAAAAGTTCCGGGGGCGCGGTTGTCTCTCCCTCGCATCGGCCCCAGGCGCTGACGTACAAGGCGAGCGCACGCACACGGCTGCGGCCTGATCTGGTCGCGCTCAGGGGGAAGAGATGGTGATGAGAGGGATCGCGACAGGGGTGGCCTGCTTGCTCGCCGGCTGTATTCCGCAGGGCGGCGGCTCTGGAGACGGCGGCGTCAACGGCGACGGTGGCGTCCGCGCGGACGGCGGCTTCGGCTTTGGCGGCTTTGGTGGTGGTGGCGGCGCGGGTGGTGCCGGTGGCGCTGGCGGCGCGGGTGGTGCCGGTGGCGTCGGTGGTGCCGGTGGCGTCGGTGGTGCCGGTGGCGTCGGTGGCGTCGGTGGCGCGGGCGGCGTCGGGGGCGCGGGCGGCGTCGGGGGCGCAGGCGGCGCTGGGGGCAGCCCCATGGCTTGCCAGCCGGGCCGCGTCGAGGCCTGCGAGGCGGGCGCCGGCTGCGCCGGGGCGCGGACCTGCGAGGCGGGCGGCACCTGGGGGCCCTGCGAAGGCCCCGCCGAGGCCTGTGACGGCGTCGACAATGACTGCGACGGCAGCGTGGACGAGGGCTTCGGGGTGGGGGAGGCCTGCCGCGGCGAGGGCGC
>JAUHVS010000763.1 GCA_030424955.1 bacterium
CACGTTGAACTGAGCGGCGGGCCGCCGGACATGGCGGCGGCGGATGGTGTCGCCGGGGGCCGCCCACGCGCCGGCGGGCTTGGGGCTCGCGCGCCGGAGCACCCCGGCGCCGGGGTGAGCCTCGGGTGTCTGCTGGGGCGCAGGCCGGGCCGGGCGGACCGCGCCAGGGGGCTGCGGCGCCTGGACAGCAGGCGGGGTGGGGTCGCGCTGGGCGGGTGGGGCCGCTGGGGCCTGCACCGCCGGCTGGGTCGCTGAGGCCGGGGGCGGCGCCGGCGTCCGCGGCGCGTCGGGCTGGGTGACATGCCCCGAGCGGGGATCGTAGCCGGGGTAGCGGGCGCTGGTGTAGCCCCGGCTGGCCCAGTGCTGCACCCGGCGCACGAGGTGCAGCCAGCGGGCCTCGTTCTCGCGCCCGTTGCCGAAGAGCTCAAGGGAGATGCCGGGCGGCTGGCCGGGGGTGGCCCGCACCACCGGCACCACCGCCTGCACGATGCCCATCAGCTCCAGGGCGTGCCCGTCGCTGGGATCGATGACCGTGAAGCGCACCAGCTGGTTGGCCGGCCGCAGCTCGTCGGTGCGGATGAACACCGTCTTCAGCCCGACCACGTGTGTGCCCGGGACGGGATGGGCCAAGCGTTCTCCTGCGAGACGGGATGGCACGATACGTGCTAGTCAGCTCCCGGTCGAAATTGTGCCGCGAACACCTCGCGGTCGCCGAAGCAGGGCAGGGTACTGCCGTGCTGCCCAGGCGCCAAGGTGACGCGATCTCAACTGTGGCGAGCGGGGAGCTCGCCAGCGAGGTGAACCGAAATGACCCACCAGCCCGGCCTGCGCGTTGCCTCTCCTGCCGTCGCCCCCCGCCCGCCCGTCGTTCGGCCGGCGGCGCTGGTGCGATCCATCAAGCCCTACCAGGCGGTCTCATCCCTCGACCACATCCACAGCCGGCCTGAGCTCGTGCCCCACAAGCTCGACTGGAACGAGGCGACGGTGCCGCCCTCGCCCAAAGTGATCGAGGCCGTGCAGGGCTTCCTGTCGCGGGCGCACCACCTCAACTGGTACCCGGTGCTGCACAGCACCAACCTGGCCGAGAAGCTCGCCGCCTTCCACCGCGTGGGCGAGGACAACCTCCTCATCACCAACGGCAGCGACCAGGCCCTCGACACCATCTGCACCACCTACCTGAGCCCAGGCGATCCGGTGCTCGTGGCCTCGCCCACCTACCAGCACTTCCTGGTGTTCGCGCAGACCCGGGGCGCCGAGATCGTGCACCACTACGGGCCCGATCCCTTCGACGCCGACCTCGAGGGGCTGCTGGCGGCCATCCAGCGGGTGCAGCCCCGCCTGGTGTATCTGGTCAGCCCGAACAACCCGACGGGCGTGCAGTACACCCCGGCCCAGGTGGCCGCGGTGGCCGAGGCGACGGCCAACGGGCTCGTCATTGTGGATGAAGCGTACTCCGAATTCTCGGGCCGAACCGCCATCGGCCTGCTGCACACGTACCCCAACCTCGTCGTGACCCGCACCTTCTCGAAGGCGTACGGGCTGGCGGGGCTGCGCATCGGCTACGCCGTGGCCCACCCCGTGGTCGTCGGCGACATGCGCCGAGTGTTCAACCCCAAGAGCGTCAACGTGCTGGCCCAGGTGGGGGCAATGGCCGCCCTCGAGGACCAGGACTGGCTGCGCTGGTACGTGGACGAGGTCCGCGAGGCCAAGCGGGTCATCGGCGACTGGGCCGTGGCCCGGGGCGTGCCCATGCGCAGCACGCCCGCCAACTTCGTGATGCTGCGCTTCGAGCGCGCCCCGTGGGTCGTGCGCATGCTGCAAGAGGTGGGCGTGTACGTGCGCGACCGGTCGCACATCCCGCACCTGAGCGGCTGGGTGCGCTTCTCGGTGGGCACCGTGGACCAGACCCACGACGTGCTGGCGCGCCTCGACGGGGTGCTGCAGCGCCTCGAGGCCTGACCCGCCTGAGCCGCCGGCAGGTCAACCCGCCTCACCCCGGGGCGGGTGGCCACTCTACCCGCCAGCGCGGCGTCGCCCCCAAGGGCGCGAACTCACAGCGCAAGTGACCGTTCCCCCTTACCTTTTGACGCAACCGCCGCGCATTCGCGAGAATGGCACGCGAGATGCTCTGCGCACCGCGAACGCTGTGGTACGCACTGCCGCAGAGAGACGCGAATTCAGGCGGGCCATGAGCCTGCGGGGACCCTGGGGGACACCGAGGATGAGGAAGCTAGCCTACCGTCGAGCCATCGTGCTGCTTGGGGCGATGTGGATTGCGGCGTGCTCGGATGCCGCGCCGGCCGGCGAGCCCGCGCAGGATCAGGGGCCGATCCCCACGCAGGACGCCCTGCCGCCCGCCGCCGATGATGGCGTCACGCCCACCCCGGACAGCGGCAACACCACGCCGGTGCTCGGCGCCCGCGAGCTGCGGGTGGTCTCGGAGCCCGCGATCCTGATGGAGCGCGGCGCCCGCAGCGAGATCCGCATTCAGCTGGTCGGCTTCGACATCAACACCCAGGCCGAGCGGCCCATCGGCGGCGAGCGCATCGTGCTCGCCATGATCGATGAGAACGGCGTCAACCAGACCGCCAACGGCATCGAGGGCAGCCTGCTCGAGAGCGCCTCGCGCGCCTCGGGGGCCGACGGCATCGCCGCCTTCAACCTCGTCGGTGGCCAGCGGGACGTCAGCTTCGAGATCCAGGCCAGCGTGGACGGCGCCGACGACATCGACCCCATCTTCATCCGGGTCAACGTCGTGCGCCCTGGCCAGGGCGTGCTCGACATCTCGGTCAACTACGTCGGCAACCCCCGGCGCTACGAGAACGACCTCTTCAACAGCCGGCTGGTGGGGCGCGTGTCGCTCTTCGCCAACCAGGGCCAGGGCGGCTGGGTGGCCGGCCCCAACTGCGCCACGCTGCGCACCACGCCCACCGACCTGCCCCCGGCGTACTTCCAGCAGGACATCGAGCCCTACACGGAGCTGATGAACCAGCTCGCCATCGATGACACCGACGGCAACAGCTTCACCGTCGTGGCCACGCTGCTGGCCGACAACGACATGGACGGCACCTTCGACACC